>NZ_CALMAT010000070.1 GCF_937859865.1 uncultured Mucilaginibacter sp. | reverse complement strand
GTAGCCAACCAGGCTTATTTTACACAGGGAAATACCGTCAACCGTGGTTTTGATACACATTTGCCCGGCATTACCGACGGACAAATAAAAGAGGCCATAAACGAAGCATTAAATGGAAAAACAGGTTGGACCGACGGCGTGAACCGCTTGTACTCCGTTTTGGCGCAGGATTTTTTATACCAGGATGCAACCCGAAACGTAATTTTTCTGGACAACCACGACATGAGCCGTTTTTACTCCGTTGTGAACGAGAATTTCAATAAATACAAAGCCGGGATGGCGTTGTTGCTCACCATGCGCGGCATTCCTCAGCTATATTATGGTGATGAAATTTTGATGAAAAATTATTCCAACCCTGATGGTTTGGTACGCTTGGATTTTCCGGGAGGATGGAAAGATGATAAAGTGAACAACTTTACCGCTGCCGGCCGTACCGAAAAAGAAAACGAAGCTTTTGATTACGTCAGAAAATTAGCCAATTACCGGAAAAACACTTCAGCACTGCAAACCGGAAAGCTGATGCAGTACATTCCGCAAGGCAATGTTTACGTGTATTTCAGGTACAATGGCCAAAAAACGGTGATGGTTGCCTACAACAGCAGCGATAAAACCGAAACGATCACAACCGACCGTTTTGCAGAACGCACGAATGGTTTTACCAAAGCCTTAAATGTGATGACTGGCGAACAATTAAACTCGATCAGTAAACTCGATTTGCCAGCCAAATCAGTAACGTTGCTGGAACTGAAATGAGTCTTCGTCCCCAAAAAATAACCTAAACGATCAATGATTTATATTTTATGAAAACAGTTTTACAACGGCCAAGATTAACTTTTTGGCAGATATTGAACATGAATTTCGGCTTCCTGGGCATCCAGTTTGGCTTTGCTTTGCAAAATGGCAATGCTTCGCGCATTTTGCAAACTTTTGGCGCCGACGTTGAGCATTTATCGCTTTTTTGGCTGGCCGCGCCTTTAACCGGGATGATCGTGCAGCCCATTATCGGCCATTACAGCGACAAAACCTGGACGAGCTTAGGCCGGCGCAAACCTTACTTTTTAACCGGCGGCCTGCTGGCCGCGGCCGCTTTGATCTTTTTGCCAAATGCTTCTTTTATGGCATTTATTTTACCGCCGATTTTGGTTGGCGCCGGTATGCTGATGATTATGGACGCTTCTTTTAACGTGGCGATGGAACCTTTCCGCGCTTTAATTGCCGATAATTTGCCCGACAGCCAGCGTGGCCTGGGCTTTTCGGTACAAACTTTTTTGATCGGTATTGGCGCGGTGATGGGTTCCTGGCTGCCTTATATTTTTTCTGAATACTTGGGCATTTCTAAAACGGCCGATCAAAACCATATCCCAAACAACGTGCTTTTTTCTTTTTATACCGGCGCCATTGTGTTGGTTGGTAGTTTGTTGTGGACTATTTTTACCACCAAAGAATACCCGCCCGAAGAGTATGCCGCTTTCCATGCCAACGAACCAAAAGTAGAATCCGGTGGTCTGCTCAGCATATTTCAGGATTTTGCAAACATGCCTTCAACCATGCGGCAGTTGGGCCTGGTGCAGTTTTTCTCCTGGTTTGCTTTGTTTTCCATGTGGGTTTTTTCGGCGCCTGCCATTGCGCAACACATTTATCAGGTGCCAAAAACGGATACTTCATCCATTAAATTTGCTGATGCAGGCAATTGGGTGGGAATTTTATTTGGCGTTTACAATGGTGTTTCGGCAATTTATGCACTGTTTCTGCCTGCAATCGCACGCATCACCAGCCGAAAAATAACACATGCTTTCTCTTTAATTGCCGGCGGTGCTGGTTTAATATCCATCTTTTTTATCCACGACCCCAAACTGCTGCTTATTTCTATGGTTGGCGTTGGTTTGGCCTGGGGAAGTATCCTGGCCATGCCTTATGCTATTTTATCAGGCTCTATCCCTTCCCAAAAAATGGGCGTTTACATGGGGATTTTCAACTTTTTCATCACCTTGCCGCAAATTATCAACGGTTTGTTTGGCGGGCTGATTGTGAAACACCTTTTTAACGATCAGGCCATTTATGCCATCGTTTTGGCAGGTATTTTTATGTTTTGTGCCGCGGTTTGTGTCTTGTTTATTCACGATGAAAAGGACATCAACTTCGAGCCTGAGCAGTGATGACAGTAATTTTTAGGCGGTAAAAGAAGTATCGGAAATAAGTTAAACCTAATTTAGGGCCTGTTTAAATTTTAATCAAGAAGAATTTATAATGCTTTTTTTATGCCTATAAATTTTGTTTTTGAAAACTGTTTCGCTGCAAAAAAATGGGCCAATGATTTTTATGCGGTAAAAGAAGCATGGAAAAATGCGTATCGTTGATGATCTTGATCATCCGCTCGTTTTTGCGGTAATCTGTTGTTACACTTTTTCCTTTGGTAATTGTAGTTGCAGATACCAATTGCCAGGTTCCTTTTAACCGGATTGCCGTAGGTTTTAGGTTATCAAAAGAAAAAGAAAAAAGCAGGCAAGATGCCAGAAGTAAAACTAAAATTCTTGTTTTCATGGTTTAGGGTTTTTGCTAAAGTAGGAGTGTTTGTTTTGTTTGAAAGTAGAAGGCATTGGCTTTACCTGCAAGGTTTGCGCTTTCCTTAAATTCTGTTTACAACCACTACACCAGTTACAAATGCAACTTGTGATGCAGGAGGAACAATTTTGCGTGAAGATTGGGACAGCGTTGGCGAAAACAACGTTTCTGATTTTCCGAGGCAAACTTTGCCACCTTCAACGTCTCGGTTAACGGCTTTTGAAGACCCGTCAAAACATTGGCGGTAATTATGCTTCTTTTACGGCATAAAAATTTAGGTTGTAAAAGAAGCATTTCCTCGGTTCCCAATTCCTCAACCTGAGAAAATAAGCGTGCAAGTATTTCTACAAGCTTTGGTTTAAAGCTTTCTCAGCAAAAAGAATTTCAAAAGTCAACACTAAAAAAAGCACGGTAAAAGAAGCATTTGGCCGTAAAGCAGCAATGCCTGCGGAATTTGGTATCGAAAATGCAACAGCCGTACAAAAAGCAACAGCATGAAAGTTTATTTTACCAGCCCGACGTTAGGCCGCATTTACGGAACGGTAAGTACCGAAAACCACCAAACTTACCAGTTTAAAGGCTGCCAGGTTTTGATCAGCTTAGAGCTAAACAAAACCGAATCGGGCTGGATTTGCCAAAAGGGCCAGTGGCTGCACGATTCGCAAATCCGAGAAATCGGGGCGCAGGTTGACGAGCAGGAGAAATGGCTTTCGGCCCGGTAAACTAAATTTTGCCTGGTAAAAACAGTATTGATTTTTTCTACAACAGCTTATCTAAAGTAATGGGCAATTGACGGATGCGCTTGCCGGTGGCATGAAAAACGGCATTGGCAACCGCCGCCGAAAAACCAATCAAAGCAATTTCGCCCAAACCTTTTGTGCCGATGGGCGTGGCAATATCGTCCGGTTTTTCGATAAAATGGATTTCGATATTCGGCACATCGGCATTAACCGGAACATGGTAATCGGTTAAATTATTGTTTACATAACGGCCGAAGTTATGGTCAATGATGCCTTCTTCCATCAGCGCAATGCCAATTCCCCAAACAATTGAACCCAAAGCTTGGCTGTGCGCCGTTTGATGGTTAATGATCCGGCCGCAATCAATCACCGAAACTACGCGCGTAACTTTCACTTCCCGCGTTTCGGCGTGGATTTGCACTTCCACAAAATTGGCACAAAAAGATTTGCTGGAATATTGGTCTTTTTCGTCGCCCGGTTTGGATTCTACCGAAGCTTCCAACTCTTTTAAGTTGTGTTTTTTCAGAAGGAAACCGTAATCAATGCGTTTCAGGTCGGCTTCGGAAGACTGGTTTAAATCAGCCAGCTTCTTTTTCAAAGCCAAAGCAGCTTCATAAATGGCAGAACCAATGGAGTTGGTGGTGTGCGACCCATATTGCGGTGGCGCCATCGGAAATTTTGAATCGGCCCATTCTATTTGTATTTGGCTTAAATCAACGCCCAAAGCATCAGCCGCAATTTGGGTAAGGATGGTGGCCGAACCTTGCCCGTTATCAGAAACCGAACTTTGGATGAGCACTTTTCCGTCATCAAAAATTTTCAGGCTTGCTTCAGATGGTGTTCGTTCCGATTTGTAAATGCCCGCGCTCATGCCGGTTCCCACCAAAATTTCCCCGATTTTGGTAGAACCGGGAAGCGAGTTTCGTTGCTGCCAGCCAAATTTTTCGGCACCAATCCGGTAACATTCTTTTAAGTGATTGCTCGACCATGGCACGTTTTTGTTGAGGTCGGTTTCCGCAAAATTCTTCAGCCTAAACTCCAGCGGATCCATTTTTAACTGATAAGCCAACTCATCCACAGCAGATTCCATGGCAAAAGAACCACTGGTCTCGCCGGGGCCACGGGCAGGGCAAGGCGTATTCACATCCAAGGGAACCAATTTATAAACCGAATTTATATTGGCCGTGTTGTACATGGATTTTGTGGGATCCAAAATGCGCTCCATAAACTGCTCGTACCGCGAAGTTAAACCGTAAGCTTCGTGGTTGATGCCAAGGATTTTTCCTTCCGCATGAGCACCGATATTGTACTTTTGAACGGAGTGCGGCCGGTAACCAACCATATTAAAAACCTGCTCGCGCGATAAGGCAATTTGTACCGGCCGTTTCACTTTTTTTGCGCCCAGCACAGCCGCCATTTCGTGCGGCCACATACGCGAAGAACTGCCAAAAGCACCGCCAACAAAAGGCGCATGAACGTGTACGTTTTCGGGTTTCAGGTTGAAATATTGCGCAAACTGCTGCTGTGTGGTTTTAACAGACTGCGTTTTATTAAAGATAAATAAATGTTCGCCTTCCCAATAAGCAGTTGCCGCATGAGGTTCCATCGCATTGTGCACTTGAATTGGCGTTTGGTATTCCTGCTCTAAAATAACAGGCGCATGTTTCCAGGCACTAGCATCACCACGCAAATAATCGGATGGTTTGTCCGGTTTTACGGCAAATTCCAATTGCTTTTCCAGATCGGTTTCGTGCGCTTCTTCTTCGTATCGAACCGAAACCAAAGTTGCTGCGTATTGTGCCAGTTGCAACGTATCTGCAATAACCATTGCAGCGGGTTGCAAATTGAAACGGATCTGATCGTTTTGAAAAGGCTTAAACTCGTTTCCTGAAAAAATCGGAATGGCCGAAGCCGGACTTATATCGCGACCGGGAACTTCGGGCGAATTTAAATGGCTGATGACCGCCAACACGCCGGGCAATTGTTCGGCCTGCTGGCTGTTGATCTCCAAAATACGGCCTTTGACAATTTTACTGCTGATAATTACGCCGTAAGCCAAATCTTTTAAAGGATATTCGGCCGCGTATTTTGCTGTTCCGGTAACTTTCTCCAAGCCTTCAACCCGTTTGATTGGTTTTCCGACAAAGCCTTGCGATGTGTTGTTTTGGTTCATGTTTAGTTGGATAATTTGTTTTTAAAATGGATTACCTGCAATTTTTGGCGATGCTTCTTTTATCACCTAAAAATTGGGATCGGGCTGAAAGGTTGAATGTATTTGCTTCAATCTAAAACAAACGGATCAACATTAGTTCTTGAACGGATGCTGTTTTTATCGGCATAAAATTATTCAACAAAAAAATTACCGAACACCGCCAGCCATTTCCTGTTATATAAGGGCGTTCAAAATCAGCGCAGCAAAAAATAATATGGAAAGAACAAATAACCCGGTTTGGTTTATCACCGGTTGCTCCACCGGTTTTGGCCGGGAGTTGGCCAGGCTGGTTTTGGCCAGGGGCTGGAATGTGGTGGTTACGGCGAGAAAAACGGATCAAATAAAAGATATTGCCGAAGGGCACGAAAGCGCAACGCTGGTTTTGCCGCTGGACGTAAACGATAAAGCGCAAGTTTTGGCCGCCGTGGCACAAGCCGAAGAAACTTTTGGCAAGATTGATGTGTTGGTTAACAATGCCGGTTACGGTTATTTCAGCAGCATTGAAGAAGGCGAGGAAGAAAAAATCAGGGCGCAATTTGAAACCAATGTTTTTGGGTTGATCAGCATGACGCAAGCCGTTTTGCCGGGAATGCGCAAAAACCGAAAAGGGCATATCATCAATTTTTCTTCTATCGGCGGTTTGCGGGCTTTTACGGCAACCGGCTTTTATCACGCCACAAAATTTGCGGTCGAAGGTTTGTCAGAATCTTTGGCGCAGGAATTAGAACCGTTGGGAATCAAAGTGTTGATTGTTGAACCCGGGCCTTTCCGTACCGATTGGGCAGGCCGTTCCACTTCGCGCACGCCAGTTGGAATTGCGGATTACGAAAGTACCGTTGGCGCGAGGATGGCCGCAAGCCAAAACGGAAGCGGTAAACAACAAGGCGACCCGGTACGTGGCTGCGAAGCAATTATCAAAGCGGTAGAAGCTGAAAACACACCTTTGCGTTTATTGCTGGGCGAACCGGCATATAGAATGGCAATGGAAAAAATTGATTTGCTAAAAGCGAATTTTGAAGCCTGGAAAGAAGTAACCTTAGGCGCAGATTTCCCGGAAACGGAAAGATAAACGCAAGGTTTGTTGTGGTAACACAGCTTTTTCAATCACAACTTTTTGTAATTTTAGGTTCGATACCTTTATTTAAAAAACGCCTGTTTTCACCATGATAAACATCAAAACCCAAGCTTTGCTGGCCGGATTTACCTTGCTGGCATCAATTTGTGCCTGTAAAAACAGTACCGGCAATTTGGCCGATAACCAGCCGGACACCAGCAAAACCAGTGCGCCGGTGGAAACGAAAAGCCCCAACAGTGATTACAAACCTGCTTTTGCCGGGCAAACACGCGCGCCAGGCGTAACAACCAGAACAGCTCTGTCAATCTCGGTTATCAACAGTGACCTGCAACAGCCTTGGGCAATTTGCTTGTTGCCAGACGGACGTTTTCTGATTACCCAAAAAGCAGGAAACATGCTGATTTTGACGGCTGATGGCAAACAGGACAAAAAAATAACCAACTTGCCAGCCGTGCTGGCCGAAGGGCAAGGTGGTTTGCTGGATGTAAACATTGACCCAAATTTTGCTTCAAACAAAACGATTTTTTGGGATTATGCCGAAAAAACCCCGAATGGTTCTTTGCTGGCCGTTGCCAAAGGAAAACTATCGGCCGATGAAACTAAAATCGAAAATATCCAGGTGATTTATCGCGCCATACCTGCTTACAACGGTTCTTTGCAATATGGTTCGCGGATTGTATTTGATAAACAAGGCAACTTGTTTGTAAGTACCGGCGAACGCGGCTCAAACGATATCCGTGTAAAAGCGCAGGATTTATCAGCTGC
>NZ_CALMAT010000069.1 GCF_937859865.1 uncultured Mucilaginibacter sp. | reverse complement strand
ATCAACAACCGTTTGCTCGCGCCAGCTTTTATTCCGTTTTTATTAGGCGGAAGCAGTTGGCTTTTCGGGTTTTTTCATCGGCACAAAAACCAAAAGTTGCGTTATGTAAACGTGCTGTTTTTACTTGCCTTTTTAATTTTACCTTGGCGGGAATACAAAACAGACGACGAGCGTTACTACGCCGAAAACGAATACGGCGTTCCCGGCTACACCGACGATTCTTGGAACAATTCGCCTTTTGCCAAATTCTTGCGCAAACATCAATCGGTTTTTAAACCCAATTTACCCGTTTATTCCAACTCCAGCGATGGTTTTTACTTTTTCAGCGGCCTGCCTTGCCTGTTGTTGCCCAACCATCATTACCCATGGCAAACCCAGGAATTTGCACAAGTTCAAATGGGTTATCTGGTTTGGTTTGATGTGATTAACGAAGCGGATTTACTCAACAAAAAGGAAATCTCAACTTTAAAAAACTTAAAATTATTGTACAAATTGCCCGATGGCGCAGTTTATCAATTTGAAGAATTGAACAAAAAATAGGGTGTAAAAGAAGCATTTAGCAATAACTTCTTCTTTTATTGCCGTGTATTTTTATATTTGCACACCGCTAAATTTTAGCCGGGAAAAACAACATGAAAAAATATTTCACACCGCTGCACCACCACCATCATTCTACCCAAGTTTGATCTTGTTTTGCATGAAATATTAATTCTTTTTTTGTTATCCAACCCAAAATCCTTTGAAACCACTTAAAATAGCGATCCAGAAATCAGGTCGCCTCAACGAAAAATCGGTTGAACTGTTAAAAAACTGCGGCCTTTCTTTTGAAAACTACAAAAGCTCTTTAATTTCTCCGGTTTCCAATTTTCCGCTGGAGATTTTGTTTTTGCGCGATGACGATATTCCGGAATACGTGCAAGACGGCATTGCCGATCTTGGAATTGTAGGCGAAAACGTAATCCTGGAAACCGAAGTGGAAGTAAGTTACCTGCAACGTTTAGGTTTCGGAAAATGCACGCTAAAAATAGCATTGCCAAACGATAGCGCAGTTGAAACTTTAAACGATTTGGAAGGAAAATCCATCGCTACCTCCTACCCGGTTATTCTGCATAAATTCTTGAAAGAGAAGCAAATACAGGCAGATATCCGCACCATTTCCGGTTCGGTAGAGATCAGTCCGGGTTTGGGTTTGAGCGATGCGATTTTCGATATCGTTTCTACCGGCGGAACCTTAAAAAGCAACGGATTGAAAGCTTTTGCAGATGTGATTTCTTCGGAAGCGGTTATGATCGGCCGGAAAGGCGAAGAAAACAACGAACACGTGCAGGAACTGATCCAGCGTATCCAATCGGTTTTGCGCGCCAAAGAAACCAAATATGTGGTGTTGAATGTGCCGCAACATTGCCTCGATCAAATCCTAAAATTACTGCCTGGCGTAAAAAGTCCGAGTGTGATTCCTTTGGCCGAAAGCGGTTGGGTTGCGGTGCATACGGTTATCCCGGAACGTGATTTCTGGAATAAAATCAGCGAATTGAAAGCGGCAGGCGCACAAGGGATTGTGGTGATGCCGATCGAAAAAATTATTTTGTAATACTGTTTTTACCAGGCAAAAATTGGTGAGCGATGTTAAAAGTTTTTAATTACAACGAACTTTCGGAAGCAGAAATACAGCAATTGACGTTACGCAATACAGATTCCGGCAACGAAATCCGCGAAACGGTAAAAAGCATCTTGGCAAACGTAAAGCAAAATGGCGACCAGGCTTTGCGCGATTATGCTTTAGCTTTTGACAAAGTTACTCTAAACCAGTTGTTTACCGGAGAAGCAGAAATTGCCGAACTGGCCGGACAGGTTTCGGACAAACAAAAACAAGCGATAAAAACAGCATATCAAAATATTTTTAAATTCCATCAAAGCCAAGTTCACGAAGAAAAAAAAGTAGAAACCATGCCCGGCGTAACCTGTTGGCGCGAATTGCGGCCAATTGAAAAAGTTGGTTTGTACATTCCCGGCGGCACCGCGGTTTTGCCAAGCACTTTTTTGATGTTGGGCATTCCCGCAAAAATTGCAGGTTGCAAAGAAATTGTGGTTTGTTCTCCGCCGCAAAAAAACGGAAAAATCAATCCTTACATCGCTTTTGTTGCGCAATTGTTGGGCATCAAAAAAGTATTTTTAGTTGGCGGCGCACAAGCGGTTGCGGCCATGGCATACGGAACGGAAAGCATCCCAAAAGTGGATAAAATTTTCGGGCCTGGAAACCAGTACGTTACCAAAGCAAAAACTATTGTTCAGTCCACAACCGTTACGGCCATTGATATGCCAGCCGGCCCTTCCGAAGTTTTGATTATTGCGGATGAAAGTGCAAATCCGGTTTTTGTTGCTGCGGATTTATTGGCGCAGGCCGAACACGGGATTGATAGTCAGTCTGTTCTCGTTTCAACCTCAAAAAAACTGATTGACGAAACCATCGCAGAACTGGAAAAGCAATTGCCGGTTTTGCCGCGAGCAGCAATCACCCAAAAAGCAATCGCAAATTCGTATGCTGTTTTTACCGATACTTTTTCAATGGCGATGGATTTCAGTAACCGATATGCACCGGAACATTTGATACTGGCAACCAACAACTGGCAAACGATAACCGATCACATCATCAACGCCGGTTGTGTTTTCCTCGGACAGTTAACGCCCGAACGTGTCGGCGATAGTGCTTCGGGAACAAATCATACGTTGCCCACAAGTGCTTATGCACGTGCTTATTCGGGCGTTTCGGTTGATTCTTTTGTAAAGAAAATTACGTTTCAGCATTTAACAGAAACAGGTTTGCAAAACGTTGGAAAAACAGTAGAAATTTTAGCGGAACTGGAAGGTTTACAAGCGCATAAAAATGCGGTAACGGTACGGATGTAGAGACGTTGCATGCAACGTCTCTGGCATAAAAACAAAGGATTTGGAGACGTTGCATGCAACGTCTCTACCCCACAAAAACAAAAAAACATGTTTAACCTCCAAAACCTCCTTCGGGAAAATATCAAAAACCTCAAGCCCTATTCATCTGCGCGGGATGAATTTCAGGGCGAAGCAAGCGTTTATCTGGATGCCAATGAAAACGCGTACGGTTCTCCGCTTCCAGAAAACTTTAACCGTTATCCTGACCCGTTACAATCAGCAGTGAAACAAAAAATCACGGCCATAAAAGGAGTACCGTCTCGAAATATTTTTTTGGGAAACGGCAGCGATGAAGCGATTGATATTTTGTTCCGAAGTTTTTGTCGGCCCGGAATTGATAACGTGATCCTCGTTCCGCCAACTTATGGCATGTACCAGGTTTCGGCCAATATCAATGACATCGCTGTAAAAAACGTTCCGCTTACGGCTGAATACCAGTTGAACATGGAAGGCATTGCGGAAGCAATAGATGCAAATACCAAACTGATTTTTATTTGCTCGCCTAATAACCCAACCGGAAATTCAATGAACCGCGAAGATGTGGAAACGCTGTTAGCTAATTTTGATGGAATTGTGGTGGTTGATGAAGCATATATTAATTATAGTCGGCAAAAAAGTTTTATCCAGGAACTGACCGAATACGGCAATTTGGTGGTGATGCAAACGCTTTCAAAAGCTTGGGGATTAGCCGGTTTACGCATCGGGATGGCTTTTGCTTCCGAAGAAATTATTGAAGTTTTTAACCGCGTGAAACCTCCGTATAACATCAATGAAGCTTCACAAAAATTAGCTTTACAAGCGTTAGATAATATCAACCAAGTAAACCGATGGATTAAAGAAACGTTGTTGGAGCGCGATAAATTAGTGCTGGCTTTGAAAAACTTTGATTTTGTGCTTGATATTTTTCCTTCAGACGCCAATTTTATACTGGTAAAAACAGTATCGCCAAAAATTATTTACCAATTTTTGGTAGAAAAAGGAATTATCGTGCGCGACCGTTCTAAAGTAGAACTTTGCGAGGGTTGTTTGCGGATTACCGTTGGAACGCCGGCAGAAAACACACAATTAATTAACACGTTGAGCTTATTTTCGGCATGAAAAAACTCTTATTTATTGACCGAGACGGAACGCTGATTACGGAACCGGAAGACGAGCAAATTGATTCGTTTGCCAAGCTGAAATTCTATCCGCATATGCTTCAGTTTCTACCTAAAATAGCTAAAGAACTTGATTTTGAGTTAGTTATGGTAAGCAATCAGGATGGCTTGGGAACGATCGTTTATCCGGAAGATACATTTTGGCCGGTACAAAACTTCATTATCAATACTTTAAAAAACGAAGGCGTTGTGTTTTCAGATATTGTGATTGACCGCACTTTTGCCAAAGACAAAGCGCCGACACGCAAACCCGGAACTGCTTTGTTGACCAAATATTTTAATGCCGAAAAATATGATCTGAAAAATTCTTTTGTGATCGGCGACCGGTTAAACGATGTGGTACTGGCAAAAAACCTGGGCGCAAAAGCAATTTGGTTAAACAATCAAACCAATTTAGGCGGATCAGAATTTTCAGGACAAAATCCCGAAGAATTAAAACCGGTGATTGCTTTGGAAACGGCAGAATGGGAAAAGATTTACGAGTTTTTAAAGTTAGGCGAGCGGAAAATTGAACACCGGCGGACAACTAAAGAAACGGATATTCTGATCAAACTAAACCTGGACGGAAAAGGCGAAGCGAAGGTTTCAACTGGTTTGCATTTCTTCGACCACATGCTGGATCAAATTGCAAAACACGGCAGTATTGACTTGGAAATCAATGCAAAAGGCGATTTGCATATTGATGAACACCATACGATTGAAGACACCGGAATTGCTTTGGGCGAAGCTTTTGCACAAGCTTTAGGCGATAAAAAAGGCATCGGCCGTTACGGATTTCTGCTGCCCATGGACGATTGCCTGGCGCAGGTTGCTTTAGATTTTGGTGGAAGAAATTGGATTGTTTGGAATGCTTCTTTTAGCAGGGAAAAAATCGGGGAAATGCCGACGGAGATGTTTTATCACTTTTTCAAATCCTTTTCGGATGCGGCCAAATGCAATCTCAACATTAAAGCAGAAGGCGAAAATGAACATCACAAAATAGAATCTATTTTTAAAGCATTTGCAAAAGCGATAAAAATGGCGGTAAAACGTGATGTGAACAACATGGTTTTGCCAAGTACAAAGGGAGTTCTTTAGGTGCGAGGTTTGAGGTAAGAGGTTTTGAGCCAAGCGTTCACACCTCAAACCTCTAACCTCGCACCTCTAACCTAAAAAGAAATGATTGGAATTATACAATATGGCGCCGGTAATATTTTTTCGTTAACGGCTGCCTTGGATCGGTTGGGAATTGAATACGGCATGATTGCGCAGGAAAGCGATTTTGAGCAGTACGACCGTTATATTATTCCGGGCGTTGGCCATGCGGGTGCGGCGATGTTAAAATTGGCGAGTACCGGATTAGTTCCGGCAATCAGACAACTCACAAAACCGGTTTTGGGAATTTGTGTGGGCATGCAATTAATTACGGCTTTTTCGGAAGAAGGAAATGCTGATCTGCTCAATATTGTTCCCGTAAAAACACTTCGTTTTAAAGAAGCCGAAAGTTTAAAAGTGCCGCATACCGGCTGGAACCAGGTGCATCCGAAAGAAACGGAAGACCTGTTCAAAAACATTGCTGCCGATGCCTATTTTTACTTTGTACATTCTTATTTTATCGAGCACAATAATTTATATACTTTAGCATCAACGCAATACGGCGTTCAGTTTTCGGCTGCTATCCGTAAAGATAATTTCTTTGGTGTACAATTTCATCCTGAAAAATCCGGTACTGCCGGCGAAACTTTGTTAAAAAACTTTGTCAACCTTTAATGCTCAAAAATAAAATGTACATCATTCCTGCCATTGATATTCTGAACAAGAAAGTAGTCCGTTTGCGCGAAGGCGATTATAACCAAGTAACAAAATATGAAGTTACGCTGGAAGAAATGATTGAAAGATATCAATCTAACGGAACTGATTTTATCCATATTATTGATTTAAATGGCGCTAAAGGTGATTTTAGCAATCAAGAGTATTTAGCTGATGTAATCAGGAAAACTGCTATGAAAGTACAATATGGTGGTGGCGTGCGCAGCATTGAAAAAGTAAAAGAGTTGATTGGTGCAGGCATTCATCGGGTGATTGTTGGAACGCAAGCCATTACCAATCCAACTTTTCTGAACGAACTGAGTACTTCTTTTATCAGCAAAAAAAACCTGACCGATCATGTGGTGATTGCCATTGATGTGTTGGATGAAGTAATTAAATATTCTGGATGGATGGAAAGTTCGCCGGTAAAGTTGATGGATTATGTAGATCGTTGCTTGCATTTAGGCTTTTTCAGGTTTTTATGTACAGATATTAATAAAGATGGAAAACTGGGCGGCGCAGGTATCGAACTTTATGAAAAGCTGTTAGACCATTCGCCTTTTATCAAACTAATTGCTTCCGGCGGTGTAAGTTCGATGAAAGACGTTGAAAAATTAAGCGAAATCAGTGTAGAATCTTGCGTAGTTGGCAAAGCCATTTACGAAAACCATATTTCGGTTGAAGAAATTAAGGATTGGAATTTAAAAGCGATGGCAAGTTTGTAAGCCCCCCAGCCCCCTAAAGGGGGAGTTGAATAGCAAGTGTAGATATAACTAAATGAAAAAGAAGTTGTTTTTAAGCGCTCATGCTAAAATATTTGAAAATGCGAAAGCATTAAGACATAATATGACTCCTGCGGAAGAATTTTTGTGGGAGAAGTTACGGGCTAACAACAGGAATATAAAATTTAGGAGGCAACACGCGCTCGGAAATTACATTGCAGATTTTTATTGCCATAAACACAAGTTAGTAATTGAGTTGGATGGAAGTATTCACCAATTACCAGAAGTTCAAATAAAAGATCACGAAAAACAAACCTTCCTTGAAAGCGAGGGATTAAAAGTATTAAGGTTTACAAATCAACAAGTGTTTAGCAACGCAGAAAAAGTTTTGGAAGAGATATACCGTCATGCAGACTCCCCCTTTAGGGGGCTGGGGGGATTAGCGAAACGCATTATTCCCTGCCTTGATGTAAAAGACGGACGAACCGTAAAAGGTGTAAACTTTGTGGATCTGCGCGATGCCGGCGACCCGGTAGAACTTGCATGGCAATACTCGCAGCAAGGTGCCGATGAACTGGTTTTTCTTGACATAACGGCAACGCACGAACGCCGTAAAACCATGGTAGAACTGGTAAAAGCAGTTGCGCGAAACGTAAATATTCCGTTTACCATTGGCGGCGGCATCAACGAAATTTTAGATGCTGATGTTTTATTAAACTCCGGTGCTGACAAAATTTCCATCAATTCGGCTGCCGTTCGTAATCCTGATCTGATTGATCAGCTTGCTAAAACTTTCGGTGTTCAGTTTGTAGTTATTGCAGTTGATACACGTCGTGTTGGCAACCAGAACTTGGTTCATTTAAATGGCGGACGGATTGCAACCGAGCACGAAACTTTTGCATGGATAAAAGAAGCAGAAAGCCGCGGTGCAGGCGAAATCCTGTTAACATCAATGGATCATGACGGCACAAAAGCTGGTTTTGATTGCGAATTTTTAAAGCAGATTAACGAGCAGATCAGCATTCCGCTAATTGCTTCTGGCGGTGCCGGAAACCAGCAGCATTTTGTAGATGTGTTTCAAAAAGCTGGTGTTGATGCGGCGCTGGCTGCTTCCGTTTTTCATTATGGCGAGATTTTAATTCCCGATTTAAAGCAAACGTTAAAAAATAACCAGGTGCAGGTTCGTTACTAATTTCAACCCGAATACTTCTTTTATCAGCATAAATTTAGTGATGCCTATTTTAATTGAAACTTCGCGATTATTGTTGAAAGAGATGAGCGAAGATGACGCGGAGGATTTGTTCGACCTAAACAACGATCCGGAAGTGATGCGTTATACCGGCGATAAATCTTTTGAAAACATTACTGAAGCTTTCAATTTCGTTCAAAATTATCAGCACATCTACCAAAAATATAGTTGTGGCCGTTTGAGTTTATTCAACAAAGAAACCAACGAATATTTAGGTTGGTGCGGCTTAAAGTACCTCGATCAAAAAAACGAAACCGATTTGGGCTACCGTTTAAAAAAGAAATTTTGGGGAAAAGGTTTTGCTACAGAAGCGGCTTCTGCTTGTTTAGACGATGGTTTTAAAAGGCTTCAATTGGATTGTATCTTTGCTACCGCAATGAAAGAAAATACACCTTCCATTAATATCTTTAAAAAATTAGGTTTGAAATACCTGAAAGACCAGGACTGCGGTTGCCAGCCGGGCGTTATTTATGCAATTACCAAACAAGAATGGAAATAGATTTTAAGAAATCAGCCGACGGATTGATACCGGTAATTATACAAGATCATCAAACCCTGGAAGTGCTGATGCTGGGCTACATGAACCAGGAAGCTTACGACAAAACCCAGGCCGAAAAAATTGTAACTTTCTTCTCCCGCTCCAAAAACCGTTTGTGGACCAAAGGCGAAACCAGCGGCAATTTTTTGCATGTAAAAGAAGTATATTTGGATTGCGACCAGGATACAATTCTCATCAAAGCCAAAGCTGACGGACCAACTTGCCACACCGGTTCGCGCAGTTGTTTCGCTACAGAACACAACCAGAATTTTATTTTTGAACTGGAAAACATCATCCGTGATCGTTACGAAAACCCGCAGGAAGGTTCGTACATTAACAAAATGCGCCAGAAAGGCTTAAATAAAATTGCGCAAAAAGTGGGCGAAGAAGGCGTAGAAATCGTGATTGCCGCTTTGGCCGAAACCGAATTTGACCTGGTAAACGAAGCATCCGATCTGGTTTTTCATCTGCTATTTTTGCTTCGTGAGAAGAATATTAGTTTGGAAAAAATTGCTAAAAATCTGGAAAGCAGGCATAAGTAAGTTGTTTCCATCGCAAGTTTTGAATGTAAACTCAAACCAATATCAAACCTTGCTTTCAACCTAAAACTTAAAACAGAAAACTGAATGCAAGTTGAAAAAACAGCAGAACTTTCCGGCCACGCCAATCCGATATTTGCTTTAGCTTTTTCGCAAAAACCAGGAATCATTTTTACGGCCGGAAACGATAAAGGCGTGGTAGAATGGAACACGAAAACCAATGCTTTTATCAAAGTGATGTTTCCGGTGGTTACTTCGGTTTATGCTTTGCATTGTCCGGCTGGTTTTCCGTTGTTGTTTGCCGGTTTGCGTAACGGCGATGTTTTGGTGTTTGATTTTCTGAAGCAACAATTATTGCCAACGCTAAAACATCACCTAAAACCAATTTTTGATATTCAATCTGTTTCGCATAAAAAAGAATTATTGGTGGCCAGCGAAGATGGTTCGGTTTCGATCTGGAATTTAGAAGATTTAAGTTTGGTACATACAATTCCGGTTGCTGCGGATACGGTTCGTTGCATCAGTGTTTCGGCTGAAAACAAACAGGTTGCTTTTGGTTGTCGCGATAATACTGTCCGTATTTATGATTTGGAAGATTATACACCAATCAGAACTTTGACTGGCCATACTTTACCTGTTTTTTCTGTTGCTTATGCACCGCTTGGTAATTATTTAGTTTCCGGTTCGCGCGATGCGCAATTGAAGATTTGGGATTGTAAAACATTTGAATTAATCCAGAATGTTCCTGCTCATTTATTTGCTGTAAATTCAATCGCTTTTCATCCAACCGAACCTTATTTTGCTACGGCAAGTATGGATAAAAGCATCAAAATCTGGGGTTCGGATGATTTTAAATTGTACAAAATCATCAGCAGGGAAAAAGGGTTTGCCACGCACCGTTTGTCCATTAATAAAATTGCCTGGAGCGCGGACGGCAACAAGTTGGTTTCGGTTGGTGATGATAAATTGGTGATGGTTTGGGAATTTGGCTTTTAAAAACTGCTGGTTCAAAACCAAAATTTCCTTTCGGTTAAATTCCTCCAGATTAAATGTTTATAACATAAACAATCCGCTTGTTCGTGCTGTTATGGAAACAATTAATGATCTTAAGCACAATTTTAAAAGAAGAAACTATGAAAAAGTTAAATGTGTTATTTTTGGCCGGAGCTACTGCCCTTGCCATGCAAGCTTGCAACAGTTCTACCAAAACCAACAGTACCGAAGTTGCCCAAGATTCTAATTCCGCAAAAGACACTTCAGGAATGATGTCAAAAAAAGACACTACAGCTAAAACAGCCGGTGGTGTAATGAAAGTGGATAAAGACGATGCCGATTTTGCAGTGGAAGCAGCAAACGGTGGAATGGCCGAAGTTGCTTTGGGCCAAATGGCACAACAAAAAGCAACCAGCCCTGATGTAAAAGCTTTTGGCGCTAAAATGGTAACCGACCATACTAAAGCAAACGACCAGATGAAAGCGCTTGCCAAAGAAAAAAACATTACTTTACCGGCAACTGTGGGTAAAGACGAGCAAAAAATTATGGACGACCTAAGCAAAAAATCAGGTAAAGATTTTGATAAAGCTTATGTAAAAGCGATGGTGGAAGACCACGATAAAGACGTAAAAATGTTTGAAAAAGAATCGAAAGACGGCAAAGATACCGGTGTAAAATCTTTTGCTTCTACAACTTTGCCCGTGTTAAAAATGCACCAATCCATGATCAAAGCCATTGATCAAAAAATGAAGTAATACTTCTTTTACCGGTATAAAAATGGAACATTATTAATTTAGTGTTCCATTTTTTTTGCTGATTTTTTACTGCTAAAAGAAGCGTTTGATGATGCGCAAACGGTGTGTATATTTTTTTTGCTCGGTAGAATAAATGCCCTGGTTATCAATCTGGTCAACTTTTACATTTCCCGAAGCATGGATAATTTGCTCGTTGTTGATCATGATCCCAACATGCACAATCCTGCCTTCTTCGTTGTCAAAAAAAGCCAAATCGCCGGGCAAAGCACTTTGTAAAAAAGCTACAACTTCACCTTGTTCCGCTTGTTGCCAGGCATCGCGCTTTAACTGATTGCCTTGCTGCCGGTAAACAGCCTGTGCAAAGCCAGAGCAATCAATACCAAAATGTGTCCTTCCTCCCCATAAATATGGCGTGTTTAAATAAGAGTACGCGTAATCGAGGATACTGTTTTTACCGGGTAAAAATTGGTGAAGCAATTCAAAAGTTGTGTTACCGATTGAAAACTGATTTTGTTCA
>NZ_CALMAT010000068.1 GCF_937859865.1 uncultured Mucilaginibacter sp. | reverse complement strand
GTTAGCGGTAATTTCAAGAACAACCGACAATGACAAACATAGACCAAAAACTTGAAACTCTATATGACTTATTAGTTGACAATTTCGAAATACTTGAAGCAGAGTTGAAAAACTTAATTTTAAAGCCAGACAAAATTAAAAACACCAATAAGTTTACATCCTTAATAAGCGGTTTTAAAAACTCAATTTTTATTGATCCACTTCTCCAAACAATTAGTCAATCAAACAAAGGCGATCCCTGGCTTACTGACTTTTTATATGCCGCAATTAATTTATTAGACGAAAGTTCTGAAAGTGAAGAGTTTGATACTCCCGAAAATTTAATTGAAAACTTACGAAATTGGATTCTTGACAACAAAAGCGAACTTTCCTGGAAAGCCGCCAACTTGTTAAAGTTCAACGAATCAGAAGCAGCAGAGAAAATACAATTGAAAAAACTAGAAGAACGCGGCGATTTTTTCTTAACATATGCAGAATGTATTTTGGGACTTTTGCATTATGACAAAGACAAACATCTTGAACTTGTGAGACAAATTTCTGTAGATGAAACAAGAGATGAAGAGTTACGCGAATTTGCACTTGAAGCTTATGAGAAGTATAGAAACTACCGCTAACATTGGCTTGGCAAAAAACTGGCGGACGGATTTAATTGAACTTTTATTTTGCTATTTTGCTTTAGTTTTATCGGATAGAACAAAATTTAGCCGATAAAAGAAGCATCAACATTTGAACATTAATTTAACTTTGGTTTCGGCTGATGGGTTTTAAATACTGGTTCTTCGCTAAGTTTCTAACGTTAGCTTCAATACAAATATTCAAATAACCAAACCCGTTAGTTGGATTGTTTTAAATAGTGCCGTTGTTCTGTATATAAATTCTAACTTTATTATCCCACATAGAAATAAATAGAACAGCATGAACCCTAAAGTTGACTTTTATTTTGACAAAGACCAAAACTGGCAGCAAGAACTTGGGCACTTGAGAACGATCGTTTTAAACTGCGGGCTGAAAGAAGAATTAAAGTGGGGCTGCCCTTGTTATACTTTTAACAAAAGTAATATTGTTCTGATACATGTTTTTAAAGAATACTGTGCGCTTTTGTTTTTTAAAGGTGTTTTGTTGAAGGACCCCAAAAAAATTTTAATCCAACAAACGGAGAATGTGCAAGCGGCACGGCAAGTCCGTTTTACCAACATCCAGGAAATTATCGAGAAGGAAGCCATATTGAAAGCCTATGTTTTTGAAGCGATAGAAGTGGAAAAAGCCGGTTTGAAAGTGAATTTTAAAAAGACTGAAGAATTTACAACACCGGCAGAATTTCAAAAGACATTAGATGAAAACCCTGACTTAAAAACTGCTTTTGATAAGTTAACGTCGGGACGGCAAAAAGCATACCTCCTTCATTTCTCTCAACCTAAACAACCTAAAACCCGGGAGGCAAGGGTTGAAAAATGTTTGCAGCAAATCCTCGATGGAAAAGGTTTGAATGATTAGTAGGTTTGTTAAAAAAATAAATTAACTAGACTTTATAATATAGTTTAAAATCAACGTGTTTTACATGCTTCTTTTATACCTATAAATTCAATTTTCACTATTATTGCTATACAAAAAATAAACACAAGTGTTAAACAATTTTTAGGTGGTAAAAGAAGTATCGGATAAGCAAAAATAATATCTAAACAAACTTTGTTACATAACCCCGACTTGCTTAACATCGAAACTAAAAAAACTTTTACCTATTTTTTTTCCAAATTCCCCGAAGGCGGCAAAACGTCAACATCGCGTTCTACTTCTGTTTGTTGCACATGTACCGCGTAATCTGCCGGTGCAATTTTAACGCCTTTGTATTCGGCATAAACTTGCGTAAATTCTGCACCAAAGTATAAAATAGCAGCGGTGTAATAAACCCAAACCAAAATAACAATAAGCGAACCGGCGGCGCCATAAGTAGAACCGGTGCCGGTGGTAGAAATGTAAAGGCCGATCAAAAAACGGCCGATCATAAATAAAACAGCGGTAAACAAAGCGCCAGAACGTACATCTTTCCAACCAATTTTTACATCAGGCAATACTTTAAATATTACGCCGAAAAGCACGGTAATGACAATAAAACTAATGACGACGTTAAGGATGTTAACAAAGATGACGGTAATTGCAGGCAAAAAACGGGTCAGAACATCACCTAAAGCGATTACAACACCATTTACAACCAGCGAAACAATCAGCAAAAAACCCAAAGCAACGATCAGTGAAGAAGACAACAAACGGTCTTGCAGTAACTTTAACCACCCGCGTTTTGGTTTGGCTTTCACCTTCCAAATGATATTGATGGAATCTTGGATCTCTGCAAAAATACTCGTAGCACCAACAAGTAAAGTAATTCCACCGATAACTGCTGCACTTGTTGTTTTGCCCGAAAGCTGTGCACTTTTAATCATGTCTTGTATTTGTTTGGCGGCCTGGTTGCCCACCATGCCATTAATACCATCAAATATTTTGTTATTGTGAACCGCATCTTGACCTAAAACCAATCCCACCAAGGAAATGAGCAACAACAGCAATGGTGCCAACGAAAAAATGGTATAATAAGCCAGTGATGCGCTCAATTTCAAACCTTTGTCATCCAAAAACCCGTTAAACGTTCCTGACAACAGCTTAAACCCGTTTTTAAATGCTTCTATTGTAAAATACTTTTTCATTGTTAAAGTTATTGTTAAAACTTTTATTGATACAATTTTGAAAAAAAGATCAAAGAGAAAACGCTTTTCAACTTGTTAACTGTATGCCGCTGCATATTGTTTAGTAAATTACAATAAAGTATTAACTTTAAGCGCAAAGCCAATACTGTTTTTAGCAGGTAAAAATTGGTAAGACGACACTTGCAGTTTTTTTGTTTTTAGTATGAATGTTTAATTTGATACCAATTTTATGATGATAAAAACAGCATTCTGTTTCCTTTTATTGCTCTCCTTTTTTGGTTTTGCCAAAGCTGCAGAAGTACATATAAACCAGTTTATTCTGAAAGAAAACCCTTTTGCAAAAGATGAAGTGGCCGTGGTTGCCTGTGATACTGCCGGTACGCCGCAGGAAAACATCAACGGTTTATTTAATTTTACGGTGAATGGTTTTAAAGAAGAATTGAAGTTTGAAAACGGGATTGCTTTTTATCACCATAAATTAGAAAAATCAAGCTTTTTGTATTTAAAACACCGCGACGATTACGGTTCGCATTCGCGCTTATATTACATTTATAAACACGATTCTAAACTGGACCCTTATAGCATTAGCTGGAAATTTCTGGTTGCCGTCCCGCTGATTTTGATCTTGTTTGGTTATTTGTTCAAACGCTTTATCATCATCGCCATCGTAATATTTTGCATCTTCAGCTATTTCAATTATAACGGCGGCATGAGCCTGGGCACGTTTTTCGAAACCATTTTTGATGGCTTAAAGCACCTGTTTTAAAACGGCATCCCGATCCCAAAATTTAGTTGCATAAAGCTGTATTTTTCGCCGTTGTTTTGCAGATAATTGTTTTTGAAGTCTCCGGAGTAAAACAACTCGCTCAAATGGTTCAGCAAAACCCATTGCTCGCTTCCGCCAAATTGCGGGTCTTTAAACTTTAGGCCGGCATCCAAACGAAAAACAAAAAAACCTAAATCAACCCGCAGCCCTGTGCCTATGCCAATAGCTGTTGTTTTTGGTAAAGTTGCCAGCGTAAACTGGCCGCCCGGGTTTTCGAGCGGTTGGTCTTTTAACCGCCACACGTTTCCAATATCGGTAAAAACTGCGCCTTTTAACTTCGAGCCAAAAAAATTGTTGGCAATTTTGTAACGGTATTCGGCATTGGCCACAATTTTGATCTCGCCAAACTGGTCTAAATATTTAAACCGGGCCCGCTGGTCATTATTAGCATAAAAAGTAGCCCGGTTAAAGCCACCCGGCCCAAGCGTACGCGGCAGCCAGGCACGCATATCGTTAGTGCCGCCTACATAAAAATTTTTCTCAAAAATTAGCTGGTTGCTATTGCCATACGGAACGCCAATCCCGGGGTTTATCCTGAAAATAAACTGCCGTTCGCCGCCTAAACTCCGGTAAAACCTCAAATCGGCCTCGCCCTTAACATACTGCGAAAATGCCTGGCCAAAAACAGTACGTTGGCCCAATGTATCACGTTTTGCATTGGTTAGTTTACTGATCAAGGCCAACGAGTTTCCGCCTAAATCCAAGTTTCCCCTAAAAAATATAAAGTTTTGGTAGCTGGTCAGCAAGCTGTAGTTTTTGGAAAAAGTATATTGGCTTCCTGCTGTAAAAACAGTGCGGCCAATTAAATAAATGTAAGAATAACGGTTTTGGGCCAACAAATCCTGGGCAGCCTGTGGGTCTATTTTACCCGAAGAAAACTGGATATTGATCGGCGTAAAAGAATATTGTCTACGGTTGTTTTCGGCCCAATCATAAGTGATGGAGTTGATGATATTACGCCGCGCAACTAAACCATTTTGAAAAAAATAATCGTAACTGGAAGCAAAAGTGGTGTGCGGAATGCCGTACAACCCGGAAGCACGGATGCCAAACGGAGAAATAATGCCCGGATAAGTTAAGTTGGCACCGATTTTAAAATCCTGGTTTTGGATGCCGTTGTTTAACGTGGCTTGTTCTTTGGCGTTATCGTACAAAATACTGTAGTTAAACTTAACCTGCAAAATTTCGGCACCGCCAAATAAATTTCGGTTGGTATAAGTATTGGCCAGGTTGAAACCATAACGGCCATTGTTAAAAATAAATTCAGCTTCTACCCGGTTAGACATTTTTTTAAGCGGGATCAATTCTATCCTGCTGTTTAACCGGTTGGTGCTATCGGCCGTTTTGGTGTAGGCCGGGCTTGGCACGTTCCTGAAAACGTTTAATTCGGATAAACGTGTAGTAGTCAACGTTTGGTTGTTGATGTTGTACAACTGTCCTTTTTTTTGAAAAATGTAGCGCGTGATGGTCTTCGAGTTAAACTTCCCCGAAAAATCTACAAACCGAAACTGCGAGTCTAATTGTAAAGTATCGGCTTTTCCGCGCGCCCTTCCCGAGCTTCGGTCAACCACAATCAACGTATTATTGATGGTAAAAGGAGTATGCGCTTTTTTGCCTGCCGGGTTGTCCACCACCAAATCCACATCTACCAAACCTCTGTTTAAAGCGGTATCAACCGAAAAGTTAACGTATTGCCGGTAAAAATCGTAGTAGCCGTTGCGCTTCATCAACTGGTAAAACTGCTCGCGGTCAAACGCCAAACTGTCTTCATCGTAACGTTTGTTTGGCCTGATCCGCGTAATCATGTTTTTATTGGCATGATATAAAACAGCCAATTTCGGGTCGGCAATACTGTCTTTATAACGCCTCACTTTAAACATCGTTCCCGGCGTAACTGTAAAAATCAGTTCTGCTTTTTTGTTTTTGATTTTGATGTCATCGGCAACCCGCGCGTTTAAAAAACCTTTGTTCTGCAAAAATTTTTGGATTTGTAAACGGGAAAATTCCACCAAATCGCTATCTAAAATTGCTGGCGGCTCACCGATATTCTTCTTTCCGTTTTTACTAAAGGCATAATAAAACTGCAGGTTTACAATGCTGTTGGGCTGCTGCTGCTTGTCCACATAATTTTTGGCCGGTTCGGCAAATTCTTCGCCGATGCCTTTCACCGTAATTTTGCGCACTAAAGATTGGTTCGGTTTTAACCTTCGTGTTATGCTGCATCCGGAAACCAGGATCAGGCTTAAAATACTTAAAATTGCAACTGTATTTAATTTAGCGTACACGTATGGTTTCAAATCAAATCTCTTTTTTAAAATCATTACAACAAAAGAAGCACCGGAAAGCGCATGGCCTGTTCCTGGTTGAAGGGCTGAAATCTGTAACCGACTTTTTGCATTCAGATTTTTATACGGTAAAAACAGTATTTCATACTTCGCATTCAGCATCAAAAATGCTGAAAGTTTCGGGTAATATAAAGCTTGAAGAAGTTTCGTCCGCCGAATTAGAAAAAATCAGCAGCCTGACAACGCCGCAGGAAGTAATTGCGCTTACAGAAATCCCGGAAAACAACGAAATTAAACCGAAACAATTGGCCGGAAAATTTACGCTGGTTTTGGATGGCATACAAGATCCGGGAAACTTGGGGACGATCATCCGTACGGCAGACTGGTTTGGCATTTCGCAAATTATTTGTTCTGAAGATACCGTTGATATTTACAACCCGAAAGTGGTGCAGGCAACGATGGGTTCGCTCTCGCGGATTGAGGTGCATTATGCCAACTTGCTTCTTTTACTGCCCCAAATTAAGCAACCCGTTTTTGGGGCGATGCTGCACGGCGAAAACATCTACCAAACCAATTTTGGCAATGAAGGATTGATTTTGATGGGCAACGAAGGCAACGGCATACGGCCGGAAATTCAAGCTTTGATCAGCAGGCAGATTACGATACCACAATTTGGCAAAGCAGAATCTTTAAACGTGGCCATTGCCGCTGCTATTTTTTGCAACGAGATCAGCCGGAGCCGATTGAAATAAAAATTGCCCGAAAAGAATATTTTGTTATTTTTGCAGGCTTAAACAGGGTCGGGTGGCCGAGTGGCTAGGCAGAGGTCTGCAAAACCTTTTACAGCGGTTCGAATCCGCTCCCGACCTCAACAAAAAATATTAAAAAACAAAGATCATGGGCGTTACGCGTTTAAAAAGAAAAGATAGAAAAAACAAAACTGTTTCCCGTTTGGAAGTACAGCATTTAAAATTGGCCACCAACTTAGAATTGGGTTCCCGTTCTGTTCAGCCTAAAAACGACCAATTGGCAAAAAACAACGAAGCGATCCGTATTGCTTTGGGCAAATAAAAAGCTTCTTTTACCGGTAAAAATATATAAATCCTGTTTGCTTTTTTGCAGGCAGGATTTTTTTTGTCATTTCGATCAAAGGGAGAAATCTTCTCACATGAGGAAAAGCTAAGTAAGTTAAACTTTTAAGTTTAATACGAATACAGACTAATTAGATTTTATTTTTTTATACAAAGAGCTAACAGAGATATAAATTACGCAGAAGCCACCATAAATAGTATACATTTTATCACTTTCTATTGTATTATTGTTTAACAAGGCGAATGTTGTGTAAATCAACTTTAATCCTCCTACTATTGAAGATGAAGAAAAGAAAACGCTGCCTAATTGAAGAAGGTCAACTTCTTTTGTTCGTTTATTAGCAACAAGTATTATTACATAAGCTATGGTAATAATAACACCAAATATTACTATTGCAGATGTTTTAAATAAAAATTCCACAATTAGTGTGTGTACCTTGCATTAATGCTTTTTTTACTACCTCTTTTTTTATTTCTGATACTGTAAGCAGAATAGCCTGTAACAGCCCCTCCGATTATTCCTCCAACCACACTTCCAACTATTCCAAAACTTGCACCCAGCAATGCCCCACCAGTAGTTCCTGATAAGGCGTTAGATATAACATTTAAGTTATTATCTTCTTCTTTTGTAATTGCCATACAAATAATTAATGTTTATCAAAAATACTAATTAAACCTCTATAATCTTGAAAAAGTTTTATATAATATGAACGCTCAAAGCAACCTTTGGTTGATCCTTTTAATCAATCCCGGCCCTTCATAAATAAAACCCGTATATAATTGTACTAAAGAAGCACCAGCTTCTAATTTCTCCAAAGCATCTGCTGCCGAATGTATCCCGCCAACGCCAATAATCGGGAATGCTTTTCCGGATTTTTCTGATAAATACCGGATCACTTCTGTTGACCGTTTGGTTAATGGTTTGCCGCTTAATCCGCCGGTTTCATTTTTTATTTTTTGTGGAGAAATTAAACCTTCACGCCCAATTGTTGTGTTAGTTGCAATTACCCCGGCAATCCCGCTTTCTTTTACAATCTCGGTAATATCGTCCAACTGTTCGTTTGTTAAATCCGGCGCAATTTTTAAAAGAATTGGCCTCGAAACATCGTTCTTCCGGTTGCGCTGCTGCAAGGTTTGCAACAGCTTTTTTAACGGCTCTTTTTCCTGCAACTCGCGCAAACCTGGCGTATTGGGCGAACTCACATTTACCACAAAATAATCCACCACATCAAAAAGCCGGTCGAAACATTTTACATAATCGCTTACTGCATCTTCGTTCGGTGTGTTTTTATTTTTGCCGATGTTGCCGCCGATGACAAGGTGCGGGGTTTGAGGTTTGAGGTTTGAGGTGCGGGGTGCGGATTGGCGGTAACGGCGGATTCGTTCTGCAACTACATCAACGCCTAAATTGTTGAAACCCATACGGTTAATGAGCGCTCCGTCTTCTTTCAGCCTAAACATTCTTGGTTTCGGGTTTCCAGGTTGGGGCAAAGGTGTAACCGTTCCAACTTCTACAAAACCAAAACCGAGGTTGGCCATTTCGCCCATCAGTTCTCCGTTTTTATCGAAACCTGCTGCCAAACCAATCGGGTTTTTAAATTTCAGTCCAAAAACTTCCCGTTCTAAACTTGGATTTTCTAAAGTAAAAACAGTACGGCTTAATTTTGCTACACCTGGGAAACGGTTAAAACTTTTTAAACTTGTAGTTACGAAATGATGTATTTTTTCGGGATCAAATTGAAAGAATAGCGGACGGATAAGTTTGTACATAAAATGTTGATACTGTTTTTAGCACCTAAAAATCAGTGTAAAATTTTAAAAATCAATTCTTTCATCAGTTCGCCGTTATCTGCTGTTGAATTTACGCCTTTACTTTTTAAATCATAATCGCGCAGCAAACTGATGACTTGCATTGTTTTGTTAAAGTTAAAAGTTCGGCTGGCTTGCTCAAAATCTTTTACAAAGTACGGACTAACGCCTAAAGTTTTAGCCACGTTTTGCGGTGATTTATCCGGCAAATAATGAAACTTGAGCACTTTAATAAAGTAATAATTTAAGTTTCCCAAAACCAGCACAAAAGGATTTGCTTTTTGGTTGGCTTCAAAATAATTGATAATGCGGTTTGCTTTCAGCACATCTTTTCGGCTCAAAGCAGTTTGCAATTCAAACACATTGTATTCTTTGCTGATGCCAATGTTGTCCTGGATATCTTGTGTCGTGATTTCTTGTCCGGCTGCAACATTCAGCATTAATTTTTCCAGTTCGTTTGCAATTTTGGATAAATCGTTTCCTAAATATTCCGACAACAATGCCGAAGCTTGCGGTTGTATCTTGTAGTTTTTTGCAGCCACAAACTGTTCTACAAACGCCGGAACTTTGCTATCATACAAAGGCGAAGATTCGAAAACCAATCCATTTTTTTCGATGGCTTTGTAAGTTTTTTTACGCTTGTCAAACTTTCCGTACTTGTAACAAAAAACCAAAATTGTACTTTTCAGCGGGTTTTCCAGGTAAGCCAAAACCGGGTTGATGTGTTTCTTGTTCTCGTCATCGCTTCCCCACTTCATATCCTGTGCTTCTTTTACCAGCACAATTTGGTAATCCGCCATCATCGGATAACGTTTTGCCGCATTAATTACCGCCATCGGGTCGGTATCTTTTCCGTAAAAAACCGTTTGGTTAAAACCACGTTCGGCTTCGCTAAGTAACTCATGCTCAATGTAATCGCCAATCTCGTCTATAAAATACGGTTCTTCGCCATGCAGCAAATACAGCGGTTTCAGTTTCCGGTTTTTCAGGTCTTTCAGTAACTCGTTCGCAGTCATATTTTCAACCGCCAAATTACAAAATCCCTTTAGGTTTGCTGTCAATTATTGCCGATTTTCGTGCCGATGGAACTCCTTTGCCCGCTCAACCTGCCGCCCTACCCTTTTCAAATTACCGAACGCAACAAACAGTTTTTTTTATTTGATGAGATCCGCAAAAAAACTTTGTTGATAACGCCCGAAGAATGGGTGCGGCAGCATTTCATCCAATATTTAATGCTGCAAAAAAAGTATCCTAAAAGTTTGATCCAATTGGAAGGTGGTTTGAAACTGAACGGACAATCCAAACGATCAGATATTCTAATTTTTAATTCACAAGGAGAAAAGATTTTACTGGTAGAATGTAAGGCGCCGTCGGTCAAAATTACACAAACAGTGTTCGATCAAATTGCAAGATACAATATTGTACACCGTGTTCCATTGCTTGCTGTAACCAATGGTTTGGAGCATTTTTATTGCAAGATTGATTTTGAACAGGAGAAATATTTTTTCGTGGATGAACTTCCTGATTATGAAGAATTAAGCCCGAAATAATGTAACTTTTTACAACAAGGTTTCCGTATAAGAGAAAAACCTAAGTTGTATGACCAATCAACTCAACCTAAACTACCGAAATGCAAATGCCAACTTAAACAAACTTTGGCTTTACAGCAGTATTTTTTTATCGGCTTTAGTCCTGATTACGCTTTGCTCGTCTGTTGCAATTTTGCCCGCAGCTTTTTATTTAAGCAATATGGTATTATGCCTGTTGTTTATAATTGTAGTTGTCGTTTTAAAATTTAAAAAAAAGCAGGTTACATTGGTCAAGATTGAAGAAAACCAATTGCAATATTTTTGCCCGATAAAAAAGGAAACGGTCGTGATCCCGACCAATGAAATCACCAAAGTAACCACCCAATTTTGCGAATTGCAAATCCATACTTACAACCGCACACATTGTTTAAACCTGAAAAAAATTAAACAGGAACAACAGCGTTGGGAAATCAAAGAAATGATTAAAAAGTTTGCGGCTGAAAATGAGCAGCGAGCTTCTGGGTTTTGAAAATTATATTTGTTTTATCAACTAACATCTTCCCCCGCTTTCATCAACTTGTAATTTCGATAAGCGGCAAACAACAAATATCCTCCTGCCAACAAATTCCAAGTAATTGAAAAACTGTTTCTGGCAGATTTGTTATAAACCGCACTGTATAAAGCTTCACCCAAAATTAAAATCCCGGCGATTAGGGAAATGTAAAACATGATTTTAGGGTTCATAAAAATGAGTATGTTTTAAGTACACCGAAATTACAATTTTGTAGTTGCATAAAATATACCGGTAAAAGAAGCATTTGCTTTTGTCATTTCTACCAAAGGGAGAAATCTTCTTCAAAGCTACGAACTCATTTTGTTGAAATAAGATTTCTCCCTTTGGTCGAAATGACAGCGAGCTAACCTACCAACCCCGCCAAACTTTCTTCCAGCATTTTAATTTTAGCTTCGGCATCGGCTTTTTTCTGCTGTTCGTTGGCTACAATTTCGGCTTTGGCGTTTTGCACAAAACGTTCGTTGCTTAATTTGGATGTTACCGATTTTAGGAAACCTTGCAAGTAAGTTAACTCTTTTTGGATGCGTTCGCGCTCAGCTTCTGCATCAATTTGATTGGAAAGTTCGATAAAAAATTCATCGGTTCCGGCGATAAAGTTGGCTGCACCTGTGATCTTTTCATTAGTAAAATCAACACTGCTTAAATTTCCTAACTTGGATAAAACAGGTTGATAAGTTTGATAATCAATTTCTGAATTGGATTTGATCATTAAAGGCAAAGCTTCTTTTGGAGAAATCTGTTTGATATTTCTAGTATTCCTGATTTCAGAAACTACTTCTTTTATCGTGCTAATTTCATTCAATAATTTTATGTTGATTCTGCCGACTTTCGGTTGTTGCGCCACAATACAACAATCTAATTTACCACGCTCGCCAAACAATTCATCATGCCATAATTCTTCGGTTAAAAAAGGCATAAACGGATGAACGATCTTTAGGATATTTTCAAAAAAACCAACTGTTGACTTGTAAGTTTGTGCATCAATTGGTTGCTGGTAAATTGGTTTTACCATTTCCAAGTACCAGGCGCAGAAATCGTCCCAAACCAATTTGTAAGTCGCCATTAAAGCTTCTGATAAACGGTATTGTTTAAAGTTCTCTTCAATTTCCATCAAAGCCTGGTTAAAACGACTTTCAAACCAATCAATCGAAGTTTGATTTGGATTAGACAATTGTTCATCCACTTCCCAACCTTTTACCAAACGAAATGCGTTCCAAATTTTGTTGGCAAAGTTCCTTCCCTGTTCGCAATGGCTTTCATCAAACATCAAATCGTTCCCGGCGGGAGAAGAAAAAAGCATCCCGACACGAACGCCATCCGCGCCGTATTTATCGATCAAATCCAGCGGATCGGGAGAATTGCCAAGTGATTTTGACATTTTCCGTCCTAATTTATCACGTACAATTCCCGTTAAATAAACGTTTTTAAACGGTGCTTCGTGCTTAAATTCATGTCCGGCCATAATCATCCGCGCCACCCAAAAAAACAGGATTTCAGGTGCCGTAACCAGATCATTGGTTGGATAATAATATTGCAGGTCAGCATTGCCCATACTGTTTTTACCACTAAAAAATTGGGGATCGAAAACAGAAATCGGCCAAAGCCAGCTTGAAAACCAAGTATCTACAACGTCTTCATCTTGCTTTAAGTCCGAAGGTTGTAAATTAAAGGCAGTTGTGTTAAGTGTGTTGGCTTCCTCAAAAGCTTCTTCGCGGGTTTTGGCAACCACAAATTGCCCGTTTGGTAAGTACCAGGCCGGTATTTGCTGTCCCCACCACAATTGTCGGCTGATGCACCAATCCTTTACATTTTCCATCCAATACTTGTAAGTATTGATGAACTTGTCGGGGATCAATTTGACTTCGCCGTTCAACACATAATCCAACGCCGGCCCGGCCATTTTTTCCATTTTGCAAAACCATTGCATGGAAAGTTTGGGTTCGATCACGGCATCTGTCCGTTCCGAAAAACCGACTTGCGATTTATATTCTTCCACTTTTTCCAGCGCTCCGGCTTCTTCCAACAGTTTGCCAATTTCTTTTCGCGCTGCAAAACGATCTTTGCCGATCAAAATCTCTGCTTTTTCGTTCAGCGTTCCGTCATCATTCAAAATATCAATCACCGGCAAATGGTGTTTGATGCCGAGGTTGTAATCGTTCAAATCATGCGCTGGCGTTACTTTTAAACAACCTGTACCGAAATCCATCTCCACATATTCATCCAAAATAACCGGGATTTCGCGGTTGATCAAAGGGATCACCACTTTTTTGCCGATAAAAGAAGTATAGCGTTCATCGTTTGGGTTGATGCAAATTGCCGCATCCGCCATGATGGTTTCGGGGCGGGTGGTGGCAACAACGAGGTGTGAGGTGTGAGGTGCGAGGTGTGAGGCTCTGTCGCTTTCAAATTGCTGATCGCGGATAGCTGACGGCTGACCGCTCCCCGCTCCTACCTCCTCGCTCTCCTCAACAACCTCATACCTAATATAATACAACTTCTGGTTCACTTCCTTGCGGATCACTTCCTCATCAGAAACAGCCGTTTTTCCCTGCGGGTCCCAATTAACCATCCGCACGCCGCGATAGATCCAGCCTTTTTTATAGAGGTGAATAAAAGTATCAATTACGCCTTCGCTCATATCGGCATCCATCGTAAAACGGGTCCGGTCCCAATCGCAACTTGCACCTAACTTTTTTAATTGTTCCAGGATGATGCCGCCATATTTTTCTTTCCACTCCCAAGCGTAGCTTAAAAACTGTTCGCGTGAAAGCTCTTTTTTGGCAATGCCGCGTTCTTTCAGCATGGCCACAACTTTAGCTTCGGTGGCGATGGAAGCATGGTCAGTCCCCGGCACCCAGCACGCATTTTTGCCCTGCATCCGTGCCCTTCTGATCAAAACATCCTGAATGGTATTGTTGAGCATGTGGCCCATATGAAGCACGCCGGTTACGTTTGGCGGCGGGATGACGATGGTATAAGGTTCGCGGTCATCGGGAACGGACTTAAAAAAGCCGTGTTCCATCCAATATTGGTACCATTTATTTTCGGTTTCTTTCGGGTTGTATTTTGTAGAAATCTGCACAGTAATAAAAATCAAGGTAAAATATTTTTATCAAAAATAGGCTTTAACGCTGATTTTTGAAGAAAGCGGTTGGATAAAAAAACAGTGGTAAAAGAAGCATCCGAAAAACAAAACCTAACAAGAGTTTGCCGATAACAATATTTTTACAATTAAAAGGAAAGTTACAGATTGGTATGTTTCTATTGCTTTGTTTTAGAAGAAGGATTAAAATAAACTACAAATCAACAAGTTAACTTATTAATACCAATTTTATGCTGATAAAAGAAGCATGCAAGTTTTTCTAAATACTTCTTTTATCAACCTTTTTATAATGTATATTTAACATTTAATTAAAACAGAAAATTAATTTTTTAAAGATGAATTTGAAGTACTCAGGATTGGCCATTACCAGCGCAGTTTTGTTTTCTATCGGCGCCATGGCCGGAAACGGCGAGCCGGTAAAAGGCGGAAAACCGGTTCCGCCAAAAAAATTTATTGACCGCGCCAACATGGACCTGGCGGTAAAACCGGGCGATAATTTTTTTGAATACGCCAACGGAGCCTGGCTTAAAAACAATGAAATCCCGGCAAAAGAAACCCGTTGGGGAAGTTTTAATGTGTTGCGCGATTTCAATATCAACGCGGTAAAAACCTTGTTAGCTAAAGCAGAAGCCGATCAAAATGCCGCACCTGGCTCTATCGAAAAACGTGTTGGCGATTTTTATGCTGCCGCAATGGACAGCGTAACGATCGAAAAATTGGGCTATACGCCTATCAAACCGGAACTGGACAAAATCAGCCGGATTAAGGATTTAAACGGCGTTTTAAATGAAGTGGCCGTGATGCGCACTACCGGCATTGCCTCGCCGCTGTTTGGTTTTTATGTAGGCCAGGACAGCAAAAATGTAAACAAGATGATTGTACATTTGAGCCAGGGCGGAACTTCTTTGCCCGACCGCGATTACTACCTGAAAAGCGATGCGCGTACACAGAAAATCCAATCGGCGTACAAAAACTATATCGTTACTTTATTTACTTTAACCGGAACCGACCAGGCAACGGCACAAAAAAATGCCGAAACTATTTTTGGTATCGAAAAAGCATTGGCAGCCGCCCAAATGAGCCGTGTTGAAATGCGAGACCCGCAAAAAACCTACAATAAATTTGCCGTTTCAGGTTTCAGCAAAACTACGCCTGATTTAAACTGGAATGATTTGATGGCCAAAATGAAAGTGCAAGGCCAGGATTCCCTTGTGGTTTCTAACCCAAAATTTTTTACTGATGAAGATGCCTTATTAAAAGCCACCCCGGTAAACGATTGGAAAACTTATCTGCAATGGAACACACTGAAAGGTTCTGCAGCTTATTTAAGTTCTCCTTTTGTTAAAGCACAATTTGCTTTCAGCCAGGTATTGTCCGGCCAAAAAGTACAAACACCAAGATGGCAACGGATGTCATCGCTAACCGATGGCGCAATCGGAGAACTGCTGGGACAGTTGTATGTAAAAGAATATTTTACACCGGAAGCAAAAGCACGGATGACGGAACTGGTTGCAAACTTGCGCAAAGCTTTTGAGATCCGCATCAATAAATTGGATTGGATGAGTGATGTAACCAAGAAAAAAGCCATTGACAAACTGCATGCTTTTACGCCTAAAATTGGTTATCCGGACAAATGGAAAAACTATAATGGTTTGGTAGTCAACAGAAATACGTTTTTTCAGAACGTGAAAAACTCTGACATTTGGGATTATAACGAAATGATTGGCTTTTTAGGCAAACCGGTTGACCGTAGCCGTTGGGGAATGACGCCGCCGACGGTTAACGCTTATTACAACCCGGTAATGAACGAAATTGTTTTCCCGGCAGGGATTTTACAGTTCCCCTTCTTTGACCCAAAAGCAGATGACGCAGTAAATTATGGCGGAATTGGTGCCGTAATTGGCCATGAAATGTCGCACGGTTTTGACGACCAGGGAAGCCAGTACGATAAAGATGGAACATTGCGCAACTGGTGGACAGCAGAAGACCGCAAAAAATTTGATGCGAAAACTGCTGCTTTGGCCAAGCAATTCAGCGATTATACCATTTTAGACAGCATCCATTTAAACGGAAAACTGACTCTAGGCGAAAACATTGGCGATTTGGGCGGCTTAAACGTAGCTTACACGGCTTTTAAATTGACCAAACAAGGCCAAAGCAACGAAAAAATTGATGGTTTTACGCCCGATCAGCGTTTCTTCCTTTCCTGGGCACAAGTTTGGCGAGGGAAAATTTTACCGGAATCGGCTGCACAACAAGTTGTGGTTGACCCGCATTCGCCTGAGCAGTTCCGTGCCATTGGCGCGCCTGTAAATATGGATGCCTGGTACACCGCTTTTGATGTAAAACCTGGCGATAAATTGTACAAGAAACCGGAGGATAGGATTCGGATTTGGTAGGTTGAGAAATTTATGAAGGTAAACGAAGCCCGTGATCATAAGGTTGCGGGCTTTGTTGGCATATAGTTATTCCATAAATTAGCTTTGTAATTATTATGGTTCAATAGTTGCATAACCAGAATTTCATAAATGATAAGTACTTCTGATTTAATAATTATTGCTAAAGATCGTCTCACTGATGCTGAAACTCTTCTTAATGCCCATCGATACGATGGTGCTGTTTACTTGTGCGGATATTCAGTTGAAATTGCTTTAAAGTATAAAATTTGTAAAACTTTAAATTGGATAGGATTTCCTTCAACAAGTAAAGAGTTTGAAAAATGTAAAAACTTAAAAACCCATGACTTGGATGTACTTTTGGCCTTTACAGGAGTTGAAACGACACTAAAGTCAACACATCTTGCTGAATGGTCTGCTATTGCCATTTGGAATCCTGAAGCAAGATATAATCCAAGTGGTGTTATTAGTTCAGCAGACGCCACTTTAATGCTAAATAGTTCTAAAAATATAATTGGAATATTATGAAAGAAATTGTAGATAAATTAGTAGAAATTGAGAAGGAAACCTCTGAAGAAAAAGGCGAATATGATTTTTTTGCACTTTTTTTGAGAGAAAATTCTTCTGATAAATGGGATATTCTTGTAGCAGCGAACTGGATTGATAATAATAAAGAGGAAGCGTTAAAATATTTGGCCAAAATTTTTCAAAATTCTTTTAATCAAAATGAGCTTTTGTCAATATCACGTATTGTCCTTATTGAAGACACTAATCCAGCACTTCCTGCACTACAACAAGCCATTAATGTTGAACATGGTTCAATAGAAATAAAAGATGCTAATTTTTTTGGCTTAGAAATAAAGCATGCGTTTTTAATTACTTCAAAAAATAGACAGGTGGCTTAAATTGAATGTATATAACCGGTTAGATTTTTAAAATATGGTAAATTTTTACTTAGAGCCTGTTTAAATTTCTATCATAAGAATTTATAATGCTTCTTTTATGCCTATAAATTCTGTTTTTAAATGCTACACCGGCACAAAAAATATAATAAACTAATGATTTTTAGGTGATAAAAGAAGCATAGAAAATAAATTGGATGAAATTTAAACAGGCTCTTATATATAAATTCTTTTATGCTCTAATCAACAAAACCGTAATAGTTCAAACACAAATTTCAATAGTGAAATTGGTAAAACTCACAATTCCAAATATTTTAAGTTACAGGAAAACTATTCGCATTTTTAGATTTCGGCTTACCAAATTTTTACCGATAAAAGAAGCATCAACAGTTTTTGTAACTTCATTAAAGAATAAAATCAATACGATTATGAATTACGGCCCAATTAACATAGACCCTGAAACCATGGGTGGAACACCTGTTTTTACAGGGACAAGAATCCCGGTTCAAACGCTTTTTGATTATATAGAAGGCGGTGATGATTTAAACGAGTTTTTAGACGATTATCCTACAATTTCAAAAGAAGTTGCTGTGGAAGTTCTAAACATGGCAAAAAAGACGCTTACAACCGAAAAAATGCTAAATGAAAATTTTGCTTGATGAAAATTTGCCCAAGAAATTAAAGGCCGATTTTGGAACAGAACATGAAGTTAAAACTGTGCGGGATATGGGCTGGTTAGGAAAAAAGAACGGTGAACTTTTGGGTTTGATTGTTTTAATGGCTTTGATTTTTTCGTTACAATTGATAAAAACCTTCGCTTCCAACAAAACCTGGATCGCATCGAATTGAAAATATTTTTGCTTCTTGCAAAAAATAATCGAAGAGAAACTTTACAACTTTTAGTAGAAAAAATAAAAGAAAGTATTCAAAAAGGGGATTTACAAAAAGTGAACGAAATTTCCTAACGCATTGCTGAATAAGAAATATTAAAATAAAAACACCTCTCCTTTCAATGCTCCAGCTTATCATCCATTTAAAATCAAAACCAATTAACTCTTAAACAATTTAATAATTTCCTCAAAAGAAACAATCAAACCAAAAAATGCTTCTTTTATAAACCCATCAATGAAAAAAGCATTAATTTTTGATCTTGACGATACCATCTACCCTTCTAAATCTGTTGCTGACAAAATGTTTGCAGAGCTTTATGCTTTGATTCAGAAACATGTGAGTGAAGACGTTTACGAAAAAGTTAAAGAAGATATTTTAACTTCACCCTTTCAAAAAGTTGCCGACCGCTACAAATTTAGTAAGGAATTGAAGCAGAAAGGAATGAAGTTATCCGAAGAGATGGAGTACCACGAGCCGATCAAAACTTTTGATGATTATTCCTTTATTAAGGACCTAAATATTGATAAATTTTTAGTGACGGCGGGTTATACCAAACTCCAAAAAAGTAAAATAAAACAGCTTGGTATCGAAAAAGATTTTAAAGAGATTTTTATTTCTGATCCTGCTAAAACAGGTGGAAGTAAAACAGAAGTATTTGAGTCAATTTTAAACAAATACCATTATCAGCCAAGCGAGGTTTTAGTGATTGGAGATAACCCGGAAGCAGAAATTACAGCAGCCAAAGAATTAAATTTAGACACGTATTTGTACGATGCGGAAAAAAAATACTCTCCCGCATTGGCTGATTATTACGGCAATAATTATAGTAACCTAAAGGAGATTGTGGGATAGTCTTAAAAAAAGAATCTGTTAACTTTGGTTCATGCTTCAAATTGTTTCAACTGCCGATGGTTGCAACACCATCTTCAATTCAGAAATTGGCGAGAACTACCATTCCAAACATGGCGCGTTGCAAGAAAGCCAACATGTATTTTTAAAATCAGGCCTGCAATATTTTTTATCGGTAAAAGAAGCATCACAAGTTACCATCCTGGAAGTTGGTTTGGGCACAGGTTTAAACTTTTTGCTTTCGGCAGATTTTTGTACGCAGCAACATATCAAATTGGATTATGTTGGTATTGAAGCTTTTCCGCTGAATACAGAATTGATCGGGCAAACGGGTTACGATCAATACATCGGCAAAGATTTATGGGAAAACTTTCAGGGCATGTATCCTTCCGCCATCAACCATAAAGTAAAAATAAATACGTTTTGCGAGTTGGAATTGGTGCACCGGGAATTGCTGAATTTTGAATCGCCGCAATTGTTTGATGTGGTTTATTTTGATGCTTTTGCCGCCGTCCATCAACCCGAAATGTGGAGCGAAGAAGCCATTGCACACACCGTTTCCTTTTTAAAAACAGGCGGCATTTTTGTAACTTATGCCATTACCGGAAACTTAAAACGGCAATTAAAAGCTTTAAATTTTAAAGTAGAAAAAGCACCGGGCGCACCCGGAAAACGCGAAATGCTGCGGGCAACGCGTTTGTAATACTTCTTTTATCATATAAAAGTCAATCTCTCTATGTCTTGATATATATCAAGTGTTAAAACACTTATTGGGTTTATGTTTGTTCAGGTTTACAGGTTAGAAAATTAAATTTAACCTTAGAAAAAACTTTAAACAAAATATCATGGCCATAATAGAAGATTTGAACTGGCGCTACGCCACCAAAAGAATGAACGGACAAAAAGTTCCGCAAGAAAAAGTTGACTACATTTTAGATGCTATCCGTTTGGCGCCTACGTCTTATGGTTTGCAGCCTTTCGCTGTTTTGACGGTAGAAAGCGAAGAATTGCGCAAAAAAATCCAGCCAGTTGCCTACGATCAGCCACAAATTTTTGAAGCTTCGCAATTGCTTGTTTTTGCGGCTTGGGATGATGTTACCGAAGTGCATATTACCGATTACATCAACAATATTGCTGCTACGCGCGGTATGCCGGCCGAAGTTTTGCAAGGTTTCCATAATACCATGGTAGGCACGGTGCAACGTTTAACGCAGGAACAGCGCTTTAACTGGGCTGCCAAACAAGCATACATTGCTTTGGGAATTGGCCTTGCCGCGGCTGCGGAGCAAAGGGTTGACGCCACGCCAATGGAAGGTTTTGATCCGCTTGGCTTGGATACGTTGCTGGATTTAAAATCAAAAGGTTTACGCAGCGTAAGCTTGATGTGTTTGGGCTACCGCGATGAAGCGAACGACCAACTGGCACACGCCAAAAAAGTACGCCGCGCAAAAGAGCAACTGTTCATCCAATTATAACCGGTAAAAACAGTATCAGAATAATTCATCCCGACAGGAATTTCCTGCCGGGATTTTTTGTTACAGGTTATCTTCAGACTTTTCTAACTTTCCGCAACTTTTTCTTAATACTTCTTTTACCGTACAAAAATCATTGCGGTTTAAAACGTTAATTTTGCCTTTTTAAATTTAACTATGGCTTTACCAATTCCGGCGGCGGCACAAAACCCGGCCGCCGCTTTCGAACGTTTACTTGCGGTTTTAAAAGATTTGCGCACCAATTGTCCGTGGGACAAAAAGCAAACCATGCAAACCCTGCGGCACCTCACCATCGAAGAAACCTACGAACTGGCCGATGCAATTTTGGAAAATGATTTGCCTGAAGTGAAAAAAGAACTGGGCGACGTAATGATGCACTTGGTTTTTTATGCGGAGATTGCTTCCGAAACCGGCGATTTTACGATTGTAGATGTTTTGAACGGTATTTGCGAAAAACTCATCCACCGCCATCCGCATATTTACAGCGATGTTTTGGTTGAAAATGAGCAGGACGTGAAACGCAACTGGGAACAGTTGAAGCTGAAAGAAGGCAACAAATCGGTTTTGGGCGGCGTGCCAGCTTCGTTGCCGGCTTTGGTTAAAGCGGCGCGGATTCAGGAAAAAGCACGCGGCGTTGGCTTTGACTGGGAAGATAAAAGCCAGGTTTGGGAAAAGGTGGAAGAAGAACTGCAGGAATTTAAAGATGAATTTAATGTGCTAAACGAAGCATCAATCAACCCCGAAAAAGCGGAAGACGAGTTTGGCGATTTGCTGTTTTCGTTGATTAACTACGCCCGTTTCATCAATATCAACCCTGAAAACGCTTTGGAAAAAACGAATAAAAAGTTTATCAAACGCTTTCAATACCTCGAACAAAAAGCGAAAGAAAACGGCAAACAATTGCAGGATATGACTTTGGCGGAAATGGATGTTTATTGGAACGAGGCGAAGAAACTTTGATGGATTGATGCTGTTTTTATGGCCATAAAATAAGTGTAACTTGTTGCCAGATAGAAAAAGTTATATCATGAAAAAAATTTGGAGTTTCATTGCCACTGTTTGCTTTTTCTCAACCATAGGTAATTCAACATTAATCAAACCTCATATTGATGAATTTTTACTTAGACATTATCCGCAACAAACCAAAGCTGTAATTATTGATGAGCTATTAGAATATCACCACCCATCTTACATTTATATGTTTAAAATTGATGGTGAAGAATACAAAAATAGTGAATACAAGAATAATGCTGCTAATTCAACACTTAAAGTCGGGGATACAATTGAAATAAAATACTATAAATACAATCCAGCCATCAACACACTTTTACATTTCAAAAATCATATTTGAGCTTGCGTTTCATGCTTAAAATGCTGCTCTGTATAGTCTTTTTATCGGTATAAAATTGAATCGAATATTGTAATTTTATCAAAAAGTAGTAAATATGTCAACTATCGTTATTCACCCTCAATCTGCCGAACAAGAAAATCTTTTTGAACAACTTGCCAGAGTATTAAACGTACCGTTTGAAAAGTCGAAAGAAAGCCCTTATGATCCGGAATTTGTAAAAAAAATAGAACAAGGCAGAGAAGATGTTAAAAATGGATTGGGTATAAAAGTTACTTTAGAAGAACTGGATAACCTTGCAGGAAAAAAACAGAATTTATCAGAAAAATATGCTGGTAAGTTACCTTCTGATGTTGCAGATGAATTACAAAAATTTGTTTCTGACAGCAGAAATGAGTGGGACCGTAATCATATTTAATAGAAACAAGTTTATGTCTATGCTTAAAAACCTACTCCTCCTTACTGTTTTTATCGGCATAAACCTGACAGCTTTTGCCCAGCATAAAAACAAAAAAAGCAATACAAATTATTTTCCGCCAGCCGGGAACTGGGCACACCAATCGCCGCAAAAGTCTGGTTTTGATACGGCAGCTTTACGTCAGGCCATCATTTTTGCACAGGCAAACGAAGCCAAAACACCGCGCGACCAGGCCGTAGCGCAAGCTTTAAGTTTTGGGAAAGAACCTTTTAGTGAAGGCGTTGGCCCATTTGCAGAACGCGGCGCAGAAACCGGCATCATTGTTTACAAAGGTTACATCGTTGCGGAATGGGGCGACCCAAACCGGATTGAAATGACGCACAGCGTTACCAAAAGTTTTCTCTCCACGGTGGTTGGTTTGGCGGTTGAAAAAGGGTTGATAAAAAACGTATTCGATACGGTTTCCAAGTATGTGCCGCCGATAGAAGTTTATAATCCGCTTCAAATCAACCGCCCGGCAGAAGATTTGGGCAAGCCGGAACTGCTTACGCCTTTCGCATCTTCGCATAACAAAACTTTAACCTGGGACGTGATGCTGCGTCAAACCAGCGATTGGGAAGGCACACTTTGGGGAAAACCGGACTGGGCCGACCGGCCGCAGGGAAACGCCAGTGAATGGGTCAACCGGAAAAGAAACGAACCCGGCACGGTTTGGAAATACAACGACACGCGCGTAAATGCTTTGGCTTTGGCCGCAACCAATGTTTGGCGGCAACCGTTGCCAAAAGTTTTGAAAGAATATATCATGGATCCGATTGGCGCTTCCAACACCTGGCGCTGGTATGGCTACCGCAATTCGTGGATTGTGCTGGACGGGCAGGCGGTACAATCCGTAAGCGGCGGCGGACATTACGGCGGCGGTATGTTTATCAACGCTTATGACATGGCCCGTTTTGGCTTGCTTACTTTACACCGCGGCAACTGGAACGGCAAACAATTGATTGCCGAAAACTGGGTGCAACAAGCTTTAACGCCCACAAAAGCAAACCCGAGCTACGGCTACATGAACTGGTTTTTAAACCTCGACCAAAAGTTTTTGCCCAGCGCGCCTGCTACTGCTTTTGTGCATTTGGGCAACGGTAACAACATGATTTACGTTGATCCGGAACATGATTTGGTGATGGTTGTACGCTGGATTGAAACTAAAGGCATGGACGGAACTATTCAAAAAGTGCTTGCTTCGTTGAAGCGATAAATTCAACGATTAATCTAAATTGCTTAGTTATCTTAGCAGTTTCCATTTCGTTTCAAATCCATACTGTTTTTATCCCATGAAAATTGCAGTCGCCTCTCCCCCAATTCCAAAATCTTTAAAAGATGGTTTATTTTGGCTTGAAGAACTGGCATCGGATGCTGCATCGCAAGAAGCAGAAATTATTTGTTTTCCGGAATCATATCTTCCCGGCTATCCTGGAATGCCTTATCCAAAGGAAGACCGGGAAAAAGAGCCGCTAAAAGAAGCATTGCAGCAAGCTTGCCGGATTGCTTCGACACAAAAAATCGCCATTATTTTACCAATGGATTGGTACGAAGATGAATTGCTTTTGAACGTGGCACAAGTGATTTCTGCGGAAGGAAAAGCGTTGGGTTATCAAACCAAAAACCAGTTAGACCCAACGGAAGACGAGATTTGGACAGCAGGCAAAACCCGACAACTATTTGAAATTAAGGGCTTAAAATTTGGCATTACCATTTGCCATGAAGGTTTTCGCTATCCCGAATCCGTTCGCTGGGCGGCACAAAACAGCGCGCACATTGTTTTTCATCCGCATTTTTCGGGAAGCGACGAGGAAGGAACGGTATTAACCCAATTTTTTAATCCAGACAATCCGTATTATGAAAAGGCGATGATGATGCGGGCACTGGAAAACACCATCTATTTTGCCAGTTCTAACTACGCTTCTAAATATGCTGAGTCTGCAAGTGCCGTGTTTGCGCCCGACGGAAAATGTGTGGTTAACGAAGCATATGGACGGACTGGCGTTATTGTGGCTGATCTTGATCTAAATTTGGCTACCGGCTTTTTGGCAAAACGATTTAAAAATAAGTTGTATAAAAACTTGTAAAATGATTGGGATTAGAAAAGAGTCCATGTATATCGAATACGACCAGATTAACGCGGATACAATTTAAAGCAAAATGACAGCAAAACCTATAAAAACAGAAACCGAATACAACAATGCATTGGCAAGACTTGAAATAATTTTTGATGCGCCGACCGATTCTAAAGAAGGCGACGAAGCTGAAATTTTATCGCTTTTAATTGAAAATTACGAAAATCAGCATTATCCAATTTCCGCACCTGATTCTATTGGAGCAATAAAAACACGAATGATATGACTGGTTTTGTAAAGCAGGTGCTGGCTTCGATGAAAAAACAATGAAATACTTCTTTTATCGGCAAAAAAACATTGAGGCTTTACTGGCTGCCGTTTGCGGTTTTCTCGTCGTGCTGCTTTTTACAAAGTACAGCGGCATTGGCGTTTCTCCAGATTCTGTAGTTTACACTTCCGTTGCCCGAAATTTAAACGCCGGTTTAGGGATGTTGGAATTCGGAAGAAAACCTTTAATCGAATTTCCGGTCGGTTTTCCCATTTTTCTCGCCATCATTCAATTCATTTCACGCCTCGACCCAATCGTAACTGCGCCTTACGTTACCGCCAGCCTTTTTGCGGCTGTTGTTTTTTGCAGCAGTTTTTATGTTGATGCTTTTGGTTTTCGGTCGGTTTGGTACAAATACCTTGTGCTGATTAGCATTATTTTAAGTCCGTCTTTGCTCGAAATCTACACCAAACTTTGGTCAGAAACGTTGTTTATTTTATTGGTGTTGCTGTTGCTGTTGAGTTGGAAAAAGTACGTTCAAAACCATCAGCAAAAATGGCTGATCACTTGTGCTTTGATCGCTGCTTTTTCCTGCATTACGCGTTACGCCGGCATTACTTTGGTTTTAACCGGAGGTTTGCTTTTGATCTTTGATGTCACACTTGCGCTTCGGCAAAAAATCAAACATTTCCTCATTTTCAATTGCATCGGCATTTTATTATTGGCCGCAAACTTATTCCGAAATGCTTTGCTTGGCAACAATTTAACCGGCAACCGGCAAAAAAGCATCGTTTCTTTGATGGAAATCCTGCATCATTTTGGCGCAACTTTAAATTCCTGGCTCACCGTTCCGGATGATTTGGTTGACCGGTATGCTTCTTTTACCGGCATATTTTTCTTGTCGGGTTTTGTGCTGTTGTTTTTCTGGCGGTTTTTCCGCTCCGGTTTCTATAAACCTGAAAATATTGCGGTTGGGTTTTTTCTCGTTTATACTTCTTTTATCATCATTTCTTCGGCCATTACGCGTTACGAAACCATCAACAACCGCTGTCT
>NZ_CALMAT010000067.1 GCF_937859865.1 uncultured Mucilaginibacter sp. | reverse complement strand
GAGAAGGATCCTCAGATTTACCTAAAACATTACGCACTTGATCAATATTTTTTCCAATTAACGAAGGAATATCAAAGGTAACTTGAGGTGGTTTTGGTTTTTTGAAATCACAACTTGTACAAATCAAAAGCAAGATGTAAAAGAAATGTTTAACTGGTTTTAATCTGGTAACTTCAATACTCATCATATTTCTGTTTTATGGGTTTGTAATTCCATTCTTTATACGGAGAATATCAACTATTGAATTTACAATTGAATAAAAAATCAAAATACTTCTTTTAGCAAACTAATTTTTACCTGATAAAAGAAGCATAACCTTACAACTTCGCGCTCAAATTCCGCAACCATAAATCTGCCAAAACCAGCGCAGCCATTGCTTCTACAATTGGTACCGCACGTGGCACCACACAAGGATCGTGGCGGCCTTTGCCTTTTATTTCGGCTGCGTTTCCTGCGGCATCAATCGTTTCCTGGTTTTGCATAATCGTTGCAACCGGTTTAAAAGCAACTTTAAAAGTAATCGGCATTCCGTTGCTGATGCCGCCTTGTATGCCACCTGAATTATTGGTTAAGGTTTGCACATTTCCTGCTTCATCTTTCCGAAAAATATCGTTGTGTTCTGAACCCAGCATTTCACTTCCCGTAAAACCGGAACCATATTCAAAACCATGAACAGCGTTGATAGAAAGCATGGCTTTGCCCAGATCAGCATGTAATTTATCAAAAACAGGTTCGCCTAAACCAACCGGACAATTCAGGATCGTACAACTGATTTTGCCACCAACAGTATCGCCTTTTTTGCGGATGTCGTCAATGTAATCAATCATTTGCGCGGCCGTTTCCGGGTCGGCGCAACGAACGATGTTTTCTTCGCGGATGCGCAAAAAATCTTGGGTGTTTTCGATTTTTACTTCTGGTGCGTTCATTTTTCCAACGCTGGTTACCGAAGCTAAAATTTCAATTCCCTGTGTTGAGAGCAGGAGTTTGGCCACGGCTCCGGCGGCAACGCGCGCGGCAGTTTCGCGCGCGGAAGA
>NZ_CALMAT010000066.1:263-35748 GCF_937859865.1 uncultured Mucilaginibacter sp. | reverse complement strand
CAAAACGGCGGTAACCTTGCGTCAGCATCAAAACATCCAGATCGGCCTGTGTTTTTTCGTTTACCTGGTTAAAATAATAGCCTGGCTGTTCTACATAACCTTTTATATCAGATGTAAGCAGTAAATTGGAGATGATCGTATTTTCTTTATTTTCATCTACCGGAACTTTTGTTTCATCCGTTACCGAAACCGAAAAACTGCCTACAACCGGTGCTTTTGCTTTGTTTATCGCGGTAAAGTTTAAATCTACTTTTTGCCGGGGCGAAGTTGTTTCGGGCGAAGCAACGGCAATATTTAACAGGTCAGAGTTTTGGATGAAAACGATGCGCTCGTTCAAAGGCTCGCCTTCCTGCGTAAACAGCGTAAACTGGGCAATCCCCGAAGGAAAACGGCTTTTTGGGATGCGTGCCGAAAACGACTGGCTTTCCAGCTTGCTTTTGGCTGTGTAATAAGCCTCGCCGGCCGATTGGCCAACCACCATAATATCCGTGTTCTGCTTCTGCTTAAAAGTTTCGTTGCTGACAGAAATACGCAGGTTGATAAATTCAGGATCAGCATTGTTGATGCTGAGGTTAAAGCCCTGTTCGGAAGCTTTCGGCAGGTCAAAGCTCTTTTCAGAACCATCCGGAAAAGTAATGCGGGCGGTATAAGTTTTGCCGCTTTCGGGGGTCATGGCGAAAATGCCCATTCCCAAATGCTGTGTGTTGATTTTGGTGGTTTCAACTTTATCACTGTTAAAAATGCTGCCTTTAACGGCCACGCCCAAACCATCGGCACCAACCGCTTTAAAGGCAACTTTGCTGCGGATGCCGTTGACCAGATCGCCACTTTCTGGAAAAAACTGCACATCTACATCGCTCGATGTTGCTTTAACCGGTACTGTTTTTACCACTATTTTTTTATCCTCCATCGTAATGCCGGTGGTAATCAAACCCGATTTATACAGTTGCGGCTGCGTATTGCTGAAACTGATGCTGAGGTTTCCGTCGGCATCGGTTGCGCCTTTTCCTTTCAAAACCGTCCGAAAATCCAGTTGTGCATTGTAAGTTACCGGCCGGTTGGCGTAAGGATGGTTGTCCAGATCGGCATAATGGATAATGGCATTGATGCGCTGCACACCATTTTCGTTCGAGAACTTATAATTTACACTGGTAAAAACAGTATTGCTGATGGCGTTGCCAATGCTGATGGTTTTGTCAAAAAAGTAATCTTCGCCAAAGTTGCGCATGTACTGCGTGTAAGCGCGGATGCGGTAATTCCCTTCGTGCAAGGTATCGGCCAAAGTAAAATTGCCTATACTTAAACCAGCCGTCAATGGCAAACGCAAAGATTGTTTGATAGAATCTTTTTCGTTGATCAAATCAACATACAAAATTTTGCTCAAGGCCGAAGGCTGGTGCTTGCTGCCAACGGTTGTGTAAGCTTTAAAATAAATGATATCGCCAATGGCATAATACGGTTTATCCAACTGCAGGTAAACTTTTTCGGTTGGATAATTATCGGTCAGTTTTTGCAGTTGGGTGAGGATCTTTTTTAAAGGGTCATCCTCTTGCTTTGCAATAAAACCAACAAAACCTGCCGATAAAAACAGCAGGGAAACAAGGATTAAGCGCTTAAATTTCATAGGGTTAGAAAACAGAAAACAAGTAATAAACATAACTGGTTTTGCTGCCAAATAGTTTATCGTAAAAGTTAAATCACAAACTTAAAAGCTGTTTTTCCACATCATGCTTTCAACCGGGCGCGTGGTGGGTTTGCTGTATTTGGCGTTGGCTTTGGTGTTGTATAACGTTTTGATCTCGCCTTCCACCACAAAATAAATCAATTGTCCGATAGGCATTCCTGCATAAATACGCACCGGCTGCGTTACCGAGATTTCTAACGTCCAGGTATTGCAAAAACCCACATCGCCTTTGCCGGCCGTGGCGTGGATGTCAATCCCCAAACGGCCCGTACTGCTTTTACCCTCCAAAAACGGGACATGGCGGTGCGTTTCGGTATATTCAACCGTTACGCCGAGATATAAAGTGTTAGGTTGAAGCAAAAAGCCTTCTTTCGGGATCTCAAAATGATCAATCTCGTTATGCTGTTTGGCATCCAAAACCCGGTTGCGGTAAGTGGCCAGGTATTTTCCCAGGTGAACATCGTAAGAATTGGTGCCGAGGCAAGCGGGGTCAAAAGGTTCGATGATGATCGTCCCTTTTTCAATTTCCTGTAAAATCAATTTGTCTGAAAGAATCATAGTGTGCGAAGATGCAGAACCTAAATTAGAATTATTTAAAATATATTGCCATCCTTTTTGCAACTTTACTTCATGGGGATTGCTTATCGTAAAAAGGTGGATGACGACACCGAACTTGCCCTTTGGAAGATCGAAGAAAACGCCGAAGAACTGTACCAGCAATTGCAACTGGACGAAGAAGAGCAATCGTACCTGCAAAAGTTAAGCAACAGCAAACGGTATTTGCACTGGCTGGGCACACGGGTTTTGCTGCGCAAGATGCTGAACACGGAAGAATACATTGACTGCCGCGCCGACGAGCATGGCAAACCGTATCTAACCTCCATTCCTTATCACATTTCTTTCAGCCATAGTTTTGATTATGCGGCAGTGATGATCAGCAAAAACAAACCGGTTGGCATTGATATTGAGCGGGTTGACCAAAAAGTAGAGCGCATTGTAAAGAAGTTTTTGCGCCCAGACGAACTGGCTTTTATCCAACCCAAACACCGGATTATGCAATTGTACATTTGCTGGTGCGCCAAAGAAGCCATTTACAAATGTTATGGGCGAAAAGAAGTTTCCTTTTTAAACCATATTTACCTGGATGCTTTTGATTACCATAAAGCCGGGGTTTTTCATGCCACGATCAAAAACGAAATGGTAAATTTAAATTTTGAAGTAGCCTATTTTCAGTTTAACGAGTACATGATTGGCTATGCGAAAGAGGCGTGAGGCCGTCAGCAATCAGCTATCAGAGGTCAGCTACCTTTCAACCCTTCATCTTTTATCAGTTTGTGCTTCTTACCATGAACCATTAACCATAACCTATCAACTTTCAAACTATGAGCAAAAACAAGGAAGTTATTTTTGAAGATTGGGGCTTGGTTGATTACAAAGAAGCTTGGGACAGGCAGGAAACCCTTTTCGCTTCAACCGTAAAGCTCAAAACCGAAAGCCGCAAGCGCGGGGAAGACGATACTTCTTTTACCGGCATAAAAACAGTAACGCCCAATTACTTAATTTTTTGTGAGCATCCGCATGTTTATACACTTGGCAAAAGTGGTAAAAAGGACCATCTTTTATTGTCCGAAAAACAACTGGAAGAAAAGCAGGCGCACTTTTACCCGATCAACCGTGGCGGCGATATTACTTACCACGGGCCGGGCCAGTTGGTGGTTTACCCGATTTTGGATTTGGATAATTTCTTCACCGATATTCATTTATATCTGCGCACGTTGGAAGAAGCCGTGATTTTAACTTTAGCCGAATACGGTATTAAAGGCGAACGTTATCCCGGATATACTGGCGTTTGGCTGGATGCCGCTGATCCGCAAAAGGCGCGCAAAATCTGTGCGATGGGTGTGCGCTGCAGCCGTTGGGTTACCATGCATGGTTTGGCTTTCAACATTAACCCTGATCTTGATTATTTTAAAAATATTGTTCCCTGCGGGATCGAAGACAAAGCGGTAACCTCGATGCAAGGCGAGTTAGGCGTGGCAGTAAGTATTGTTGACGTAAAGAAAATCCTGAAACAGCATATTTCCGTATTATTTGGTATGGAGATCGTATGAAATTAGCAGCAGGTATATTTATCGCAATTGTAGTTATTACAAGTTGCAAAAAACAGCAAATTGCTTCAGCAACAATGCCTGAAACTACGGTTGCTGCGCCAATTGTTAATGCCCCGGCCGATTCCATCTTAACTTACCTTGCTTTGGGCGATTCTTATACCATTGGGCAATCGGTGCCGTACACACAATCTTTTCCTTTTCAATTAACGGCACAGTTAAACAACAATAATTACCGCACGGCAAACCCCAAGATTATTGCGCAAACCGGTTGGACAACGGCTGACCTGAAACGCGCCATTGCTGATTCTGCCATCACCAGAAAATACAGCTTTGTTACTTTGCTGATCGGTGTAAACAATCAATACCAAAACGGCGATACCACAACTTACCGTACTGACTTTGACGAACTGGTAAACACGTCCATTAAGTATGCAAAGGGAAATTTAAAACATGTGTTTGTGTTGTCCATTCCGGATTGGTCTGTTACGCCTTATGCTGGCTCCAGCGGACGTAACTTGGCAACCATCAAAACACAGATTGACCAATTCAACAGTATCAACGAAAGGGAAAGCAAACGTTTGGGCGTTAATTACCTCAACATCACCAATATTTCCCGTTTGGCCGCAAGCGATCAAACTTTACTGGCCAACGATGGCCTGCATCCTTCCGGCCTGATGTATTTGATGTGGGTAAAGTTATTATTGCCACAGGTGGTTTTAGGGTTGAAGCAATAAGTAGATTTTGTGTTTTTAAACAGGAAGCCAATGCTTCTTTTACCACCTAAAAATCAGCATTCCGGCATCGAAATCGGGATTTGAACGGCCAAACCGCCATCGGCAGTTTCTTTGTATTTCGAGTTCATGTCCTGCGCAGTTTCCCACATCGTTTTTATTACGGCATCTAAACTGACGCGTGCATTGTCCGGATTGCTTTGCAAAGCCAATTGCGAAGCCGTGATCGCTTTGATCGCGCCCATCGTGTTGCGTTCGATGCATGGAACTTGTACCAAACCGCCAATTGGGTCGCAAGTCATGCCCAAGTGATGTTCCATCGCAATTTCTGCAGCCATCAAAACCTGGCGTTGGCTTCCGCCCAAACATTCGGTTAAAGCTGCTGCTGCCATCGCCGAAGAAACGCCAATTTCTGCCTGGCAGCCGCCCATTGCAGCCGAAATGGTAGAACCTTTTTTAAAGATGCTGCCAATTTCGGAAGCCGTTAACAAGAAACGGATGGTTTGGCCAATGCTGTTTTTATCACAAAAAATTAATAAATATTGCAAAACAGATGGGATAACGCCTGCCGCACCATTGGTTGGCGCCGTAACTACGCGTCCGAAAGCAGCATTTTCTTCATTCACCGCCAAAGCAAAACAGCTTACCCAATCCAAAGTGTATGGAAAGCTGTTGCTTTTTTGTTTGATGGCACTGGTCCAGCTTTCGTAGTCGTGGTAAACATCATCGCCCAACAAACGCTTGTTTGTTCGGGCAGCACGGCGGGCAACATTCAAACCGCCAGGCAAATAGCCGGAAGTGTGGCAGCCGCGGTACAAACAGCCTTTCATCACTTCAAAAATTTGCAGTACGCCCGCTTTGGTTGCTTCTTCGCTGCGCCAGGCCAGCTCGTTTTCCATCACGATATCGGAGATTTTTAAGCCGGTCTTTAAACACCAGTGCAGCAAATCATTGGCAGTTTCGATAGGAAAAGGCAAATCAACTTCAGGTTTTGCAGCAGAAGATGTGCCGTTATCGTTCACCACAAAACCACCGCCGATAGAATAATAAGTTTCGCTAACAGCTTTTCCATTTTCCAAAAAAGCCTGAAAAGTAACGGCGTTTGGGTGAAAAGGCAAACTGCTACCCATCAAAAAAAGCAGGTCGTCTTCGTACGAAAAACGGATGCTTCTTTTACCACCTAAATTTAAGTGTCGGCTTTGCTGAATGTTTTCAATCTTTGGTTCGATTTGATCCACATCAAACGTAACCGGATCGTCTCCGCTTAAACCCAACAATACGGCAATATCGGTTCCATGGCCTTTTCCGGTTTTCGCCAAAGAACCGTAAAGCAGGATCTTGATTTGTGTAACCTGTTGTAATTGTGCCAAATTTTCTAATAATTGCACAAATTGCTGTGCCGCACGCCACGGCCCCAAGGTATGCGAACTGGACGGCCCAATACCAATTTTAAACATATCAAAAACAGAGATCTGCTCTTTTTGCATCATCAAAATTACTATTTTTAAAAGCGATGTAAAGCAGGCATTGTTGCTGTTGAAATAACCATGACCGAAAGCTGGACGAACCGTTTTTTGCTGCCTTGCCCGTTTAAACATTTAACGGGAATTGATTGTCCGGGTTGCGGTTTTCAGCGCTCTTTGATGGCTTTGTTAAAGGGAAACTGGGCGGAAAGCCGGCTTTATTATCCGAAAGCGGTTCCGGTACTTCTTTTAGCGGTGTTTTTTAAAAAAATACTGAATTAAAAAAATAACCGAACAACCGGCCGGAGATGTGGAAGAAATCTACATCAAAACGATTGCAGAACAGTTTTTGTACGAGAAGAAATTAATTGTAAAAGAATTAAACCGGTATGGTATTCATTCTATTTTGTGCGATCCTAAAGATTTAACGGCAAGCACCATCAACAAATATTTAGAGATCAAGGCCAAACAGCAGCTATAAAAATTTTAAAAAGGCAATTAAAATTATTTATAAAGCGTAACGGCAATCAAACTTACAGCAAAGAAAATAATATCGTCGGAACTTCTGATGCAACCCAATCAATTATGATTGTTTTGTAGTGGTTCTTTTTTACAAGTAATTGTTTCATGTCTATTACAATACAAACTTAGTGCCTGTAATTTCTTATTCTGTCATATTTATATAAGTTTAAACATTTAATCGCTTGATTAACGCTGAAATTAAAATTTCTTAACAATTAGCTAAAGCAATGCTTCTTTTACCTTGCAAAAATTGGTATTAAACAAAAAAGCCTGTCTACTAAATTAGACAGGCTTTTAAATGTATTAAAAAGTGTACAGTGATGAAACGGCTGATTACATCATGCCGCCCATACCGCCGCCACCCATTGGAGGCATACCGCCGCCACCTTTTTCGTCTTCAGGGTCGTCAGCCAAAACGCACTCCGTTGTCAGCAACATAGCTGCAATAGAAGCTGCGTTTTCCAAAGCCACACGGCCTACTTTAGTTGGGTCAATAACACCGGCACCAATTAAGTTTTCATATTTATCGGTACGGGCATTGTAACCAAAATCAGCAGTTCCTTCTTTTACTTTTTGTACCACGATAGAACCTTCGATACCTGCGTTTTCGCAAATCTGGCGCAATGGTTCTTCAATCGCACGGCGGATAATTTGGATACCTGTGTTTTCGTCTTCATTTTCGCCTTTCAAATCTTTTAAAGAATCTACCGCGCGGATGAAAGCAACACCACCACCGGCAACGATACCTTCTTCAACCGCAGCGCGGGTAGCATGTAAAGCATCATCAACACGGTCTTTTTTCTCTTTCATTTCTACTTCGGTAGCAGCACCAACGTACAATACAGCAACACCACCAGATAATTTGGCCAAGCGTTCTTGCAGTTTTTCGCGGTCGTAATCAGAAGTAGTTGATTCGATTTGAGATTTGATTTGGTTAACGCGGTTTTTGATTTCTTCGGATTGGCCTGCACCGTTAATTACAGTTGTGTTGTCTTTATCAACCACAATTTTCTCGGCAGTGCCCAAATAAGAAAGGTCGGCATTTTCTAATTTGTAACCTCTTTCTTCGGAAATTACCGTTCCGCCGGTTAGGATAGCGATATCTTCTAACATAGCTTTACGGCGATCACCAAAACCCGGCGCTTTAACAGCAACAACTTTCAGCGAGCCACGGATTTTATTCACAACCAAAGTTGCTAATGCTTCTCCGTCTAAATCTTCAGCAATAATTAATAATGGTTTGCCTGTTTGAACTTGTTTTTCCAATACCGGCAACAATTCTTTCATGCTGCTGATCTTTTTGTCATAGATCAAAATGTAAGGGTTTTCTAATTCCGCTTCCATTTTATCGGCATTGGTAACGAAATATGGGGAAAGATAACCACGGTCAAACTGCATACCTTCTACAGTTCTCACTTCAGTTTCAGTTCCTTTTGCTTCTTCAACCGTAATTACACCATCTTTACCAACTTTTTCCATCGCGGTGGCAATTAAAGCACCAATCACTTCATCATTATTGGCAGAGATAGAAGCAACTTGTTTGATTTTGTTATTGTCTTCGCCAACGGTTTGAGATTGTTTTTTCAAATCTTCAACAACAGCCGCAACAGCTTTGTCAATACCGCGTTTCAAATCCATTGGGTTTGCACCGGCGGCCACGTTTTTAATGCCAGCTGTAACGATAGCCTGCGCCAAAACAGTAGCCGTAGTTGTTCCGTCGCCTGCAATATCAGCAGTTTTAGAGGCCACTTCTTTTACCATTTGTGCGCCCATATTTTCTAAAGAATCTTTCAGTTCGATTTCTTTAGCAACCGTTACACCATCTTTGGTGATGATTGGGGAACCAAATTTTTTGTCGATAATAACGTTACGTCCTTTGGGGCCTAAAGTTACTTTAACTGCATTAGCTAAAATATCAACACCGCGTTTTAAAGCATCGCGTGCTTCTACATTGTATTTAACTTGTTTTGCCATTGTATTTTTGAATTTTTACTTATTGAAATAAATCGTTTTAATAGAAATCTTTTCGGTTTACAATACAGCGTAAACGTCTGATTCGCGCATAATTAAGTACTCTTTACCTTCGTAAGTAATTTCAGTACCGGCATATTTGCCATATAAAACCTGGTCGCCAACTTTAACAACTAAAGGCTCATCTTTTTTGCCTTCGCCCACTGCAACGATGGTTCCGCGTTGTGGTTTTTCTTTTGCAGTGTCAGGAATGAAAATACCGGATGCAGTCTTTTCTTCAGCAGCGGCAGCTTCTACCACTACTCTGTCTCCAATTGGTTTGATGTTTAATGACATAGTTATTTTTGAATTTTTAGTTTTAGATAAAAATATTTTAATGACGGTTTAACAGCAACTGTGCCAAAGGCGTTTTTATGCACATATTGGCTTAACAGCGGTTTCAACTTGTCAAAATTGCGTTTCTAAAAATAGAGGAAGCCCTTTAAAAAATAAATGAACGTGCCATCCTGGCAGAAAGGGCAGGAAACAAAAAAGGCTTCCGGTTGTCCAAAAGCTTTTTTGCTGATACTGTTTTTATACCTATTTTTTTGCTGGAGCCTGCGGGCTGGTTACCGGAGGCAAATTGAGCGGACCGCTAACCGGTGCTGTTGGTTTAGAGGCTTTTTCAATTTGTTCCTGGTTTTGAATTTTGGTAGCCCTTGCCGGGCCGCTTTTGGCAACCACATTAATGGCCAGCGAAAACAACATCAGCACAATGGCCAAAACCCAGGTGCCTTTTTCTAAAAAGTCGCCGGTTTTTTGTACGCCCATCATTTGCGTTGAACTCGAAAAGTTAGAATTTAAACCGCCGCCTTTAGGGTTTTGGATCAATACGATCAAGCCAAGCAGGATGCACACAATAATAATCAGGATAACATGTACTAAATACATTTGGGGGATTGTTAATTTATTTTATTCTCGATCAGTTCAATTTGGGCGGTAAAGTAACGGTTTTTTTCCGGAAACTTCAACAACAGCTTTTTATACGTATCCAAGGCTTTGTGGTAAAGCATTTGGTCAAAATAAATTTTGGCCAGCGTTTCGGTTACCAAAATATCTCCGTCTTCAGAGCTTTTTTTAGCCTTGTTTTCCGTGTCGAGTTTATCGCTGCTGGGCGGATGGATGTGTGGTTCCTGGATGATAAAACGCTCGATCAACTGGTCTTCCTTGCGTTTTACCGGCGGCTCGATCACGGGCGGCAAACTGTTTTCCGCCATTTCGTGCGGCGGTTTGGTATGAAAAATACTTTCAATGTATTGCTGGTGTAGTTCCGGGCCAACGCTCAAACTGGTGTTTGCCTTTTCGTTTTGCTGGTTTTTTACGTAAGGCTGGTAAGTTCCGGCGTATTCTTTCCGGGTTTTGTCCAGCCACCACATAAACGTGTAGGGCATTTTGTCATCGTGGTATTTTGATACCGTTTCTTGTTCCGTTTGTTCCGATGGCTCCGGTTTCGCCAAAACAATTTCCCGCTTATCTTCAACTTTTTCTGATGCCGCTTTTTCCTGAACAGAAGGCGTTTGGTTTTGCCCGAACTTGTTGTTAAAAGTAAAGTAATCAATAGAAGCGATGCTGCTCAGCATATCTTTTTCCGCCTTGTCCTGAATGGTGAAAGCCGGTTTTTCTTCTGTTTTAATTTCAGGCTGAAGTTGGGTTTCAGGCTGAGGTTCAAATTCAGGTTTTTGCGGCAATACTGTTTTTACCGCCTTAAAATCCATGTCCTCAATCGCCATGATCTCCTCAAAAACCTCCTCGTCAATTTCGTTGGAAGCAGTATTGGGCGTTGAAGAAGGGCCGGTTTCCTGGAGAATATCTTCCTGTATCGAAAATGGTTCCGGCGTTCCTTCAACCAAAACCGGTTCGGTTCCTAATTCCGCAGGCTGTTCAACTTGTGCATCTGTATTGATAAAATTTAAGCTGACATCTTCTACGCGAAGGTCGTTTTCGGCAGCCATCGCTTCTTCCGGTTTTAGTTCGATGCCAGGCTCAACGGTTGTTAATTGCTCTTCGGATACCAAATTTTTGCCGGTAAAAGAAGCATCAGTTTTTGGTTCGGTTTCGGCATCAACCAATTCTGAATGATCTTCGGACACCAATTTTTCATCGGTAAAAGAAGCATCCGTTTTTATCGGAGGAACAATCTCTTCCGAAACCAAAACTTCATTGTCATCTGATAACGAAATTACCGTTGCAAAAGAAGCATTGGGTTTATAAGCTTCTGCTTTTTGCGGGATTTGTACCGGCGGAAACAGCTTTTCTGGTTTTGCTGCAACCAATAATTTGGGTTGATGGATCAGCTTAAACAAAACTTCGCGGTTGGCAACGTTTGCCGCGGCAGCTTGCAACATTTTTGCCGCTGTTTCCGAGTCGCTGCTTTGTGCCGCTTTGGCCAGCAGCAAGTGGAAAATACTGCAAGTCGGATAAAGCTGCACCAACGCTTCCAAAACTTCCAAATGATTGAAGTTTGCAGCAACCGGATTGGCAATTAAGCTTTTTAAAATTTCGGGCGTTGGCGCGTTTTGTATCTGATCCACGGTTGAAAAACGATTTAGCTTACCAATTTGCAAAAGCCCGGTTAAAAATATCTTCCGTCAACTGTTGGACAATTGCTGCTATCAGGGCTTGTTCCTGCGTCCCGATATCGCCCTGGTAATCTTTATAACGCGGAAACGATTGCTCAAAACTCTGTTTCGGGTCTAAACTGTTGGTGTATTTTACAGTAACCGTAATCGTCAAGCGGTTGGTGTTCACAATCGGTGCAGTGTTGGTGGTGTTGGCCGGCAAAACGGTTGGCGCAATGGAATAGTTGGTGATGCGGCCTTCCAGCGTTGCGTCTGCCTCGCCGCGTACGGTACTTAAACGGGTTTGCGTACGGATGCGGTCTTGCAATGCCTGGGTAAAAGTTTGGCTTAAATTATTGATGACCAAAGGCGCAACGTTTTCAAAATACATTACGTTTACGGTTTTTAATGCGCCAACCGAACCTCCGCTTAACGAATAAACGCCGCAAGATTGAAACAGGAACAGCAAAGGCACAATCAGCAGCAGCACGTATTTTTTCATGGTAAAAGAAGCATTGCCTTTTTAGGCTTTTGATGGTTTTTATAAATTGAGTTCTTTGATTTTCCGGTACAAAGTCCGTTCAGAAATGCCCAGTTCCTGCGCCGCAAATTTGCGTTTGCCTTTGTGTTTTTTCAGTGCTTTTTTGATCAGGTCTGATTCTTTTTCCATCAGCGAAAGTGATTCTTCCACTTCTTCGGCCTCATGTGTAATATTCAGTTCTTTATTGTTGTTGTTCTGAACGATAGGTTGCTGAATGGTTAAAGTGGGTTCCTGCTGATGGTTTTGGTGAAGCTGGTTTGGGTTTTGATTATGGTCGTTTTCCAGTTCCACATCGCGGTACAACTGGTTTAAAACCTGCGGATTTCCTGCATAATTATCAGAAACGCCGCCATGTTCAATGATGTCAACGACGAGTTTCTTCAAATCCGTCATGTCGCGCTTCATGTCAAAAAGCACTTTGTACAAAATATCACGTTCAGAAAAATCGTCTTTTTTTTGCTGGTTGATGCGCATTGGCAAATTGCTGCCGCTGTTTTCCTGCGGGATATATTGCAACAAGCTTTGCGCAGAAATGGTATGATCGCGCTCTAAAACCGCTAATTGTTCTGCAATATTTTTTAACTGGCGCACATTTCCCGGCCAGCTGTAATTGACCAGCATTTGCTGCGCTTCTTCGTTCATTTGGATGGGCGGCGAACGATATTTGGCTGTAAAATCAGCCGTAAATTTTCGGAACAACAAATAAATATCTTCTTTCCGATCGCGCAGCGGTGGAATCCGAAGCGGCACTGTATTCAACCGATAATACAAATCTTCCCTGAATTTTCCTGATTTTACCGCTTCATAAACATCCACATTGGTTGCCGCGATAACACGCACATTGGTTTTTTCGACTTTGGAAGAGCCAACTTTAATGTATTGCCCCGATTCTAAAACCCGAAGCAAACGTGCTTGCGTTCCCAAAGGCATTTCGGCAATTTCATCCAAAAAAATGGTACCGCCGTTTACGGTTTCAAAATAACCTTTCCGCTCGCCGATGGCACCGGTATAAGCGCCTTTTTCGTGGCCAAATAGTTCAGAATCAATGGTTCCTTCGGGAATGGCACCGCAGTTTACCGCGATAAAAGGGCCATGTTTCCGCGGGCTCATTTGGTGGATGATGTGCGAAAAAACTTCTTTTCCGCTGCCGCTTTCGCCGGTAATCAACACTGAAATATCGGTTGGCGCAACCTGGTTTGCAATATCAATGGCGCGGTTAAGCAAAGGAGAATTGCCGATGATGCCAAACCGCTGTTTTATTTCCTGTATCTCCATACTGTTTTTACCCTACAATTTTACCGATCAAGGTGGCCGTTGTACATTTTTCGATCAAAACGTTTACATAATCGCCTGGTTTAAAACGGTCATCTGCCGGAAAAACCACGGTTGCATTTTTATCGCTTCGTCCGCTGTAATCCAATGCTGATTTTTTAGAACGCTTCTCGATCAAAACCTGTTGTACCTCGCCAATTTGTTCTAACAAACGAAGGTGGGAATGTGCTTGCTGTTTATCAACTATTTCTCGCAGTCGGCGGCCTTTTATGTCTTCCGGAATATCATCTGCATATCTTTTTGCTGCCAAAGTTCCCGGCCGTTCCGAATACATAAACATGTAGGCAAAATCGTACTGCACGTAATCCATCATGCTCAACGTTTCCTGGTGTTCTTCTTCCGTTTCCGAACAAAAACCGGTAATCACATCGGTAGAAATGGCACAACCAGGAAGGATTTTTCTGATCGCATCAATCCGATTCATGTACCATGTGCGGTCATAAGTCCGGTTCATTAGTTCCAAAATCCGGCTGTTGCCCGATTGAACCGGTAAGTGGATGTATTTGCAAATGTTATCGTACTTTTTCATCGTGTACAACACTTCATCCGTAATATCTTTTGGGTGCGAAGTAGAAAAACGAACGCGCAGTTTTGGGTTGATCAAAGCGACAAATTCCAGCAAACCGGCAAAATTTAGGGTGATGCCTTCCTCGCTCGTCCATTTGTAAGAATCTACATTTTGGCCAAGCAGCGTAACTTCTTTATAACCGGCGTTGAACAAATCGCCGCATTCTTTTACGATAGAAAAAGCATCACGGCTACGTTCGCGGCCGCGCGTAAACGGAACCACGCAAAAAGAGCACATGTTGTCGCAGCCGCGCATAATCGAAACAAAAGCGTTGATGCCGTTGCTGTTTAAACGAACGGGACTGATATCGGCATAAGTTTCTTCGCGGGAAAGCAATACGTTTACGGCCTTTTGTCCACTGTCCACCTGTTCAATTAAATTCGGCAGGTCGCGGTAAGCATCTGGGCCAACCACAACGTCAACCAGTTTTTCTTCTTCCAAAAATTTGGCTTTTAAACGCTCGGCCATGCAGCCCAAAACGCCAACCACCATTCCCGGGTTCCGTTGTTTGGAAACCTTGAATTCTTTCAGCCGGTTACGCACGCGTTGTTCTGCATTTTCGCGGATAGAACAAGTATTGATAAAAATTACGTCCGCTTCTTTAAAATCAGCAGTGGTTTCAAAACCCTGGTCGGCCAAAATAGAAGCCACAATTTCGCTGTCAGAAAAATTCATGGCGCAGCCGTAACTTTCAATGTACAACTTGCGTCCGTTATTTTTCAGCACCGGTTTATCCAGCACCAACGCTTCGCCCTGCCGGCTTTCATTGTGTTTACTGGTTGGAAGATCCAAATTCATTATTTAAAAAATTGAGAAGGCAAAAGTAAGAAAATCTTGTTTAATTAAATGACAGTTTGGCAGCATTTGCAGAACAAGCCATTGTAATTTTTCCGGCTGGTTTAAATGCCGCAATCCCCAAAGGAACGCTGCTTTTTAAAAACTATTTCTATATCTTGTACAGATTTGTGCTATTTAAGCGTATAAGCAAGCAGTAGAAAGATAACTCCGGATGACGTTTAAAAATTTGATTGGTAACAAGTGGTTTAAAAGAATTGGCTGGCCCTTGCTGGCTTTGCTGTTTTTGATACTGCTGATCGGTTTGATTTTAAACATTTATTTCTCTCCGGTCCTTTCAACCCGGTTAAAAAGCACGGTTTTTAAGCTGAGCAACGGTTTGTACCAAATTGATTTTGCCAACAGCAGTTTGCATGTGCTTCCCGGTTTTATCGTGATTGACCACCTCACGCTAAAACCTGACCTTGCTGTTTATGACCGCCTAAAAAAAGCAGGCACGGCGCCAAATAATTTATACAATTTATCGGTTGATAAGATTGTGTTGAAACACGTCCATCCGTATGATTTGTATTTTAAAAATCAATTGGTTATCAATGCCATCGAACTAAAAAACCCTTCGCTTAAAATTATTTACCGACAAGTGCGCAACCACGATTTGCCCGACAGCGGCAAAAAAACGTTCTACCAACGCATTTCCGGTTCTTTAAAAAGCGTTCATATCGGGCAGTTGTTGTTTACGAATATTGATTTGCTGTACCAGGAAGATCTGAACAACCAAACCAAAATTACCCGTTTAAAAGATGTTGACGTTACCGGAACGGATTTGCTGATAGATTCTTCCAGTCAAACTGACAAAACAAGGTTTAATTTTTTTAAAGATATTACGGCCGTGTTCCACAATTATCATGGGGTTACGGCAAATGGTTTGTACCAGTACCGCGCCAATTCGCTTACATTTTCGAGCGAAAAAGCCAGCGTTAAAATTGCCGATGCTGTTTTTATGCCTATAAAATCAGCAACAGCAAATGAAGTTTTGGCACGCCGAAGTGTTAATTTGATAACGGATTCGGTAGTCATTAACCGTTTTGATTACCACAACTTTATCAGTTACCGCAAATTTATTGCTGCGGATATCAACGTTTACGGAAACAAAGCCGAAGTTTTTTTCAACGGAACTTTGCCCAGAAAGCCAACGGATTTTTCGAAAAGCGGTTTGTATGCACTGCTTAAAAACGTGCATCGAACAATGAATATTAAAACTGTGCGCATTTATGATTTGGATGTGGTTTACACGGAAATCAATGCCAAAACCAAATTGCGCGGTGCCATTACGTTTGGAAAGTTAAGCGGTAAGATCAGCAATATTGTTGCTGGCGAAGACACCATCGGGCAAACGAATAGAAAGTTAACGGCAGATTTTTCCACATATTTGATGGGTTACGGCAAGCTGGATCTGCGGCTGCAATTTGATCCGGCAGATACTTCCAATACGTTGTTTTACAAAGGAAACTTAAAATCAATGAATTTGGTGAACCTGAACCCGGCCACCAAACCATTGGGCTTGATCCAATTTACAAACGGCATTGTAACTGCGTTAAATTTTGACATGCAGACCAACGCCAAAAAAGCGACGGGCAAGGTTACGTTTTTGTACCATGATTTGAATGTGATGCTGTTGCGGAAGGACGAAAAAAGCAGCCTTAAAAAAATGCCTTTCGTTTCAATTTTGGCCAATGCTTTTGTGCTGATCCGGGACAATCCGCGGTTTAACGATTCTGTCCGCGTGGCCAATGTGGTTTATCAACGGCCCGAAAATAGTTCTTATTTGGGTTTGCTCTGGCGTTCGGTTTATGCTGGCATCAAAGAATCCATTGGTTTATCGGCAGAGATCGAACAAAACCTGCGGCAAAAAGCGGCCGACTACAAGCAGAACAAGCAGGAACGGGTTGCGCAAAAAGCCGAACGCCAGGAGAAAAGAAAAATGCGCCGGTTAAAGCGCATCAAAAAAAGGGCGATAAAAGAAGCACGGGGATGAAATAGTTAGGTTCTTGTCATCCTAAACTTGTTCAGGATACCTCGTGATTGGTACTTCTTTTATCGGCATAAAATCAATGTCCTGATAGATTGTGAAACGAGTTCAGAATGACTGACTATTCGCAAGCCGTTATTGCAATGCTTCTTTTATACGATATAATTCCAGTTGTTTAAATCTTCGGTTCGGCCGTATTTAATGTCGTCCAAAACACGGCGCAGTTTAGGTGCAAATTCGCCTTTTGCCGGATTGGGCAATGCGAAAATTTCTCCGTTAAAACCAATTTCAACAATAGAAGTAATGGTTGCGGCCGTGCCAACACCAAAAGCTTCGGTCAATTTTCCGTTTTTTATGCCTTCCAAAACTTCGGTTACGGCAACGCGGCGTTCTTCCACCGGCACGTTCCAACTGCGGGCCAATGCTAAAATCGAATCGCGGGTTACGCCTTTTAAAATGGTATCGCGGGTTGATGGCGTTACCATTTTTCCGTCTATCACAAAAACAATGTTTGCCGCGCCCAGCTCTTCCACATACACATGTTCGCGCGAATCCGTCCAGATCAACTGGTCAAAACCTTCTTCCGCTGCTTTTTTTGCCGGCAACATCGAGCCTGCATAATTGCCTGCGGCTTTGGCAAACCCAAACCCGCCATCGCAGGCACGGGAGAATTCGGTCTCCACCTTAACCTTTAAATTTTTAGAGAAAAACGGGCCAACCGGACAAGTTAGCACACAAAACCGATAGGTGGAAGAAGGGTGAACGCCCAAAGCAGCTTCGGTAGCAAACATAAACGGACGGATGTACAGCGAATGGTTTGCTTTGTTTGGGATAAACTGCTGGTCAACTTCTACCAGTGCGGCAATGCTTTGTATAAACAAATCTTCGGGCAGTTGCGGCATGCACAAACGCTCGGCAGATTTGTTAAAACGCTCAGCATTTTTATTAGGGCGGAAAATAGAAACGCGGCCATCAGCTAATTTGTAGGCTTTTAACCCTTCAAAAAAAGTTTGCCCATAATGCAAAACAGACATGGCCGGGCTCATCATCATTTCGCCATAAGGCAAAATCTGGAAGTTTTGCCATTGGCCATCGGCATAATCGGCCACCAACATGTGGTCGCTAAAGGATTTTCCGAAAACTAAATTTTCAAAATTGATTGTGGATAAACGGGAAGTTGCTGCTTTGCTGATTTGTATGTCGAGCGTATCTGAAACCATGATGCTTAAAATTGAATTGTTACCGCCTGCAATTTACAATTTTTTGTTTGTTTTTTGAGGAGCGGGGAACGGAGTTGAAGGAACGTGTTTCAATGCTTCTTTTAGCACTAAAAATTTCGCCTAAAAATCTTATCTATGTATTATAAATGCACAGCTTATGGAATTTAGAAAGATATTAATTGGGATTGATGACAGCCGGCAATCCGAAAAAGCAGCCGCTTACGGGTTTGCTTTGGCCAAATCGCTTGGCGCAGCAGTTGGTTTGGTAGAAGTGGTAGAACCGATCATGATTGCGCCGGTAAATTCGGGACTGGTAGGCGGGGAAATGGACATGTTAAACACGACATTACCGCCAATGGAAATAATAGACGCACAGGAATCATCGGCCAAAACTGTAATGCAGCGTTTTGTGGCGATGTACGGTGAAGAGCATAACATCACACAGTTTTTGGAAAACGGTGATGCGGCAACCGTCTTAATTGATACCGCCATCAAATTTAATGCAGATTTGATTGTGGTTGGCTCGCACGGCCGCAGCGGTTTTAACCGTTTGCTTTCCGGCAGCGTTGCCGAAGATGTTTCGCGCCATTCGGAAATCCCGGTGCTGGTTGTTCCTTTAAAGGAGAAATAATTTTAGGCGATAAAAGAAGTAGTTGGGATGTTTGAAAATACGTTGTCATTTCGACCGAAGGAAGAAATCTTCTTCTTACTGAAGTTATTTTCTAATGCTTCTTTTATCGGGTAAAAATTGGTAAGCAATACTTGAAGAAGATTTCTCCCTTCGGTCAAAATGGCAAAAACCTAAACTTCCGCTTCCGTTCTTTCGCCAATTTGCTGGCGCCACATGGCGTAATACAAGCCTTTTAAATCCAGCAGTTCGGTGTGTTTGCCCGATTCGATGATGTGGCCTTTTTCCAAAACATAAATCCGGTCGGCATGTAAAATGGTGGACAAACGGTGCGCAATCAAAATCGTAATGTGGTTTTGCTGATCGGAAACATCGCGTATCGTTTTCGAGATTTCTTCTTCCGTAATCGAATCCAAAGAGGAAGTTGCTTCATCAAAAACCAGTAAATCCGGTTTCCGCAATAAAGCCCTGGCAATGGACAAACGCTGTTTTTCTCCGCCCGAAACTTTTACGCCGCCTTCGCCGATAACGGTGTCCAACCCATGTTCTGCACGGGCCAGTAAATTATAGCAGGCTGCTTTGCGCAATACGCCCATACATTCTTCATCCGTTGCATTGGGTTGTACAAACAGCAGGTTTTCGCGTATCGTTCCCGAAAAAAGCTGTGTATCCTGGGTTACAAAACCAATTTTCTCGCGCAATTGGTCTAAATCAATCTCAGAACTGCTGATGTTATTGTACAGTACTTTTCCGCTTAAAGGCTGGTACAAACCAACCAGCATTTTCACCAGCGTTGTTTTTCCGGAGCCGGAAGGGCCGACAAATGCAATCGTTTCGCCTTTCTCCGCACTAAAATTAATATCGGTAATGGCGTTTCGGTTGCCGGTTAAATGCCGAAAACTTACCTGCTCAAAAGTTAAGGTGTTGATTTTTGGCAGATGAACGGGATTGGCAGGTTTTACATCAATATCTGTGTTGAGGATTTGCTTGAAGTTGCCCAAAGAAACTTCGGCCTCGCGCCAGGAAAGGATGACGTTGCCCAGTTCCTGCAAAGGGTTGAACAGGAAAAAGGAATAGAACAGAAAAGACAAATATTGCCCGGGCGAAATGGTTTTTTCGAAAATCAAAATCAATAAAACCACAACCATGGTACTGCGGACAAAATTTACAGTTGTTCCTTGCGCAAAGCTCATACTGCGCACATATTTTACTTTTTTCAGTTCTAAATCAAGAATCCGATAAGTGGTTTTATTAAGCCGTTTAATTTCTTGCCCGGCCAAACCTAAGCTTTTAATCAGTTCAATATTTCTTAAAGATTCGGTTGTAGAACCAGCCAGTGCAGTAGTTTGCTTTACAATTTTTGTTTGGATCGTTTTTATTTTGCGGCTTAAAACCATACTAACAAAAGTAATGACCGGGATAGCCGCAAAATAAACCAAGGTAACTTTATAGCTTACCGTTAACGAATAAAAGATAATCGCTATCATCCCAATCAGGCTCACAAATAAAACGCTGATAAAAGAAGTAATAAACTTTTCTGTATCCAGTCTTACTTTTTGTAAAATGCCTAAAGTTTCTCCGCTACGCTGGTCTTCAAAAACCTGATACGGTAATTTCAACGAATGTTCCAGCCCATCGGCATACATTTTTGCACCAACTTTTTGGGTGATGATGTTGGTGTAATAATCCTGGAAGTTTTTGGCAATGCGGGACACCATTGCCGCCCCCACAGCCAAACCGATTAAACCAAGTACACCGAAAATAAACTGATGGCGGGACAATACATGAGCTTTGTTAATGTAGTTATCAAAAACACGTCCGGTTATGTACGGGTCCAGCAAAGAAAACCCCTGGTTAATAGCGGCAAGCAGTAAAGCTATCAATACGTAAATGCGGTGGCTTTTTAAGTAACTGACTAATAATTTCATAAGTTTTTAAAAATACGAAGAGGGAACAACGCTTAGTCTATTCCCTCTTTTAAATTGGATTGATATGACAGTTGTTTAAACCGTCATGATGTCTTTTTCTTTTGTTTCGGCCAGTTGGTCAACTTTGATAATGTAGCTGTCGGTCAGTTTTTGCACTTCGCCTTCGCCTACTTTAATGTCATCTTCCGAAACGCCTTCTGTTTTTAATTTTTTGATCTTTTCGTTGGCGTCTTTGCGCAGGTTGCGGATGGTAACTTTGCCGCCTTCTGCTTCGGCTTTCACGCGTTTTACCAAATCACGGCGGCGTTCTTCGGTTAACGGCGGAACGTTAATGCGGATAATCTGTCCGTCGTTCTGTGGGTTTAGGCTGAGGTTAGATTCGATGATTGCTTTTTCAATCGGCCCTAACATGGTTTTTTCCCAAGGTTGGATCACTAAAGTACGTGCATCAGGAGAATTTACGGTACCAACCTGGCTTAAAGGTGTAGCAGTTCCGTAATAATCCACATAAACGCCTTCCAACATCGCTGGCGAAGCTTTTCCTGCCCTAACCTTCGTTAATTCGCTATCTAAAAACTCAATGGCTTTGTCCATATGAGTTTTGGTGTCTTTTAACTGTTTCTTAATGAGTTCGCTCATTGCTTAATTTAGTTTTTGCAAAAGTAAAAATACTGGTCAAAAAAGATTAATGCTGATGCTGTTTTTATGCCCCTAAAATTAGTGTACCAAAGTTCCGATGGCTTCACCTTCCGCAATTTTACGGAAGTTGCCTGCTTTGTTCATATCAAAAACAATGATGGGCAGCTTGTTTTCCTGGCACAAAGTAATGGCCGTCATGTCCATCACGTTTAAACCTTTATCGTAAACCTCCTGAAAAGAAATTTGATCGTAACGTACGGCGTTCGGGTCTTTTTCCGGATCGGCAGAATAAATGCCATCAACACGCGTACCTTTCAAAACTACATCTGCTTTAATTTCAATAGCACGTAAAGAGGCGGCCGTATCAGTTGTGAAATAAGGGTTTCCGGTCCCGGCACCAAAAATCACTACGCGGCCAGTTTCCAAATGCGTCATCGCTCGGCGGCGGATGTAAGGTTCGCAAATCTGTTCCATTTTAATGGCCGATTGCAAACGGGTTTCTATCCCGATCCCTTCCAATGCACTTTGCAACGCCATACAATTGATAACCGTGGCCAACATGCCCATATAGTCGGCTTGTGCACGTTCCATGCCTGATTTTTCGGCACTCAACCCGCGGAAAATATTTCCTCCGCCCACCACAACCGCTATTTCAATGCCCGAATGAAACACACTTTTGATATCCTCTGCATACTGTAAAACACGTTTGTTGTCAATGCCGTACTGCCGGTCGCCCATCAGGGATTCGCCGCTTAGTTTCAGGAGGATTCTTTTGTATTTCATAATGGATCAAATAATTAATTAGGATTTAGGTTAAGGATTTGCTAAAATTTGCCCGTTAAAAACAGTATGCACCTGTTCGAGATCAGCATTAAATATGATGAAATCCGCACGGCAGCCTTTTTTAACCTGGCCTTTTGTTTCGTCTTTTAATAGTTGTGCCGGATAAAGCGATGCCATGTTGATTGCTTCTGCCAATGAAATATCAGCATATTCAACGCAATTCTGAACGCCTTTCAGCATCGTTAACGCCGAACCAGACAAAGTTCCGTCCGGCATTATAAAATGGTTTTGGTTAAATTGATGCTGATAAATACCTTCTTTGGTTTCTGTAACAGCATCGGTAATGAGGAAAAGCTTCTCGCCCAGTTCGCGTTTGGCCAAACGGATCATGGGGAAATCAACATGAATCCCATCAGGAACAATGCTGGTAAAAGGTTTTTGCTCAAAAATAGCGGGAATAAAACCCGGATCTCGATGGTGCATTTGCGGCATGGCATTGTATAAATGCGTAACTGCTTTTACGGGAGATTTTAAAAAACGGTTTGCCTGGCTAAAAGAAGCATTGCTGTGGCCGGCAGAAAGGATAATGTTTTGCTGCGCCAGAAAATCCAACACTTCCTCGTCCTGTAATTCGGGCGCAATCGTCATCATTTTAATTTCACCTTCGGCAAGGTGAAACCAATGTTTTAATTCGGCTACCGAGGCTTTTTGGATGAGTTCTTCCGGGTGTGCACCTTTTCGTTTTGGGTTGAGGAACGGCCCTTCTAGATGCAAACCCAAAAAATTGCCGATACTGTTTTTACGGTATGTTTTTGCGGCTTCAATTCCCTGCTCCACAATAGCGGTTGTGTTCGTAGCAATGGTGGCAAAAAAACCGGTTGTACCTTGCTGCAGCAAATCGTTTTCCATTTGCTGTAAAGCAGCTTCGCTTGGGTTTCCACCGAACAACTTTCCGCCACTACCGTAAATTTGCAAGTCAATTAAACCTGAGGCAAGGTAAGCGCCTTGCAGATCAATACTGTTTTTATCGGTATAAAATTGGTCTTGGCCGATCACGTCCGAAACAAAACCATTTTCAACCAAAACTACTTTGCCTTCGGAAATTGTTCCGTTGGTTACCAGTTTTAAGTTATAAAAGGAGGTGATCATTTTTTAACCGATAAAAAAAGCACAAAAAAAATCCCCGCTGGCTGGCGGGGATTTGAAATATTTTACGAGCCTAAAGCAACTCTTTTAAAAGCAGTTACCGTTAGCCCTTTATCAACCGTGTTTAAAAACTGCGAAACAGTTTTGGAAGAATCTTTTACAAACTCCTGGTTTAGCAAAGTGGAATCTTTGTAAAACTTGTTCAGTTTTCCCTGAGAAATTTTTTCTACCATTTCTTCAGGTTTTCCTTCGGCACGAATTTGCTCTTTTGCAATTTCCAGTTCGCGTTGAATCGTAGAAGCGTCCACATCACCTTTATCAATAGCAACCGGATTCATGGCTGCAATTTGCATGGCAACGTCTTTTCCGGCTTCGTCAACACCTTCTGCAACATGGTTTAAAGCAACCAAAACGCCCAAACGGTAATTTCCATGGATGTAAGGTACTACACGTGCGCCTTCCAAAACTTCGTATTTAGAAATGCTAATGCGCTCGCCAATTTTACCGGTTTGGTCTAAAATCGCATCGGCAATGGTTAAACGGTCGTTATCCACATCAACACCTAAAGCTACCAGTTCGTCAATGCTTCTTGGTTTTTCATCAACTGCACGGTTGGCAATGTCATTGGCAAAAGCGATAAAAGCAGCGTTTTTAGCCACGAAATCGGTTTCGCAGTTTACTTCGATCAAAACGCCGCGTGTGTTATCATTATTGGTACGCGCGATAACCACACCTTCGTTTGATTCGCGGTCCTGGCGGCTTGCAGCAACTTTAGCGCCTTTTTTTCTTAAAAAATCGATAGCTGCTTCAAAATCACCATTGGTTTCAGTCAGTGCTTTTTTACAATCCATCATTCCGGCTCCGGTTTGTTGGCGTAATTTGTTTACATCTGACGCAGAAATTTGTACTGTTGACATATCTTTTTTATTTAATAAGGTTGAGGGATTAAAGCTTTCCACTGCTTAAAACCTCAACCTAAAAACTGTATAATTCGTTGTTAAGAACCGTGCCCTTCGCTGCCTGTATGATCAACAGCAGTTGCAGGCGCTTCAGTTTCGGCAGCAACCCTTCTGCGGCGTGTGCCTTCGGCAACTGCTGCATCTGGTTGCGGCTGGTCGGCTTTTGCTTTTGCGGCAGCCGCTTCTTTTTCAGCTTCGTCTTCTTTATCGCGTTTGCGCTCTTCTAAACCTTCTTCAATCGCTTTGGTCATAATGCCGCAGATTAAAGAAATGGATTTAGTTGCATCATCATTTGCCGGGATCGGGAAATCAATGTTTGATGGATCTGAATTGGTATCCACCATTGCAAACGTTGGGATGTTTAATTTTAATGCCTCAGAAACAGCAATGTGTTCTTTCTTCACATCCACTAAAAATAAAGCGGCCGGCAAACGGTTCAAATCAGCAATACCACCTAAAAGTGATTCTAATTTGATACGTTCACGCTGAATCATCAATCTTTCTTTTTTAGAAAGAATGCTGTATGTGCCGTCTTTCGTCATCTTATCAATGTTAGACATCTTTTTGATTGACTTACGAACGGTTGCAAAATTGGTTAACATACCGCCCAACCAACGCTCGGTTACGAAAGGCATGTTTACAGATTTTGCAAAATCGGCAACTAAATCTTTTCCCTGCTTTTTGGTAGCAACAAATAGCACTTTACGGCCAGATTTTACAATTTGTTTAATGGCTGCAGCAGCTTCATCAACTTTGCTTAAAGTTTTATTTAAATCAATAATATGGATACCATTGCGCTCCATAAAAATATATTGCGCCATTTTTGGATCCCATTTGCGGGTAAGGTGACCAAAGTGTACACCTGAATCCAGTAATTCCTGATATGTTGTTCTTTCCATTGTTTGTGTCCTCCTAAAAAATTAACGTTTACTGAATTGGAATTTACGACGTGCTTTTTTACGGCCTGGTTTTTTACGCTCTACCATACGAGGGTCACGCGTCATTAAGCCTTTTGCGCTTAACGCAGGTTTCTTTTCAGCATCCAATTCAACAATTGCTTTGGCAATAGCCAAACGCACGGCACCAGCCTGTCCGTTTACGCCGCCGCCTGCTACGTTAACTTTCACATCAAATTTTCCGGCAGAACCAGAAACTTCTAATGATTGGGTAACCATGTATTGCAATGGTAATGTTGGGAAATACTCTTTGTAATCTTTGCCATTAACGATGATGGCACCGTTGCCTTCTTGCAAATAAATGCGGGCAACTGCAGTTTTTCTCCTGCCGGATGTGTTGGTAACTGACATTCTTTTTCTCCTTTAAAAATTAAAGTGTAATGGCTTTAGGGGTTTGTGCTTCGTGCGGATGCTCAGCTCCTGCATAAACATGCAGGTTGCCAAATAAGGCTTTGCCCAAACGTGTTTTAGGTAACATCCCGCGCACAGCTTTTTCTACCACGCGTGTTGGGTGTTTTGCCATTAACTCCTTAGGAGAAATGAATCTCTGGCCGCCCGGATAACCGGTGTAAGAAACATATTCTTTTTCGCTGAATTTGTTTCCGGTCAGTTTTACCTTGTCTGCATTGATAACAATTACATTATCTCCACAGTCTACGTTTGGGGTGAATCCTGGCTTGTGTTTTCCCCTGATGATCATCGCGATCTTAGAAGACAAGCGCCCCAAAATCTCGCCTTGCGCATCAACAACAACCCACTCTTTGCTGACGGTTTTTTTATTGGCAGAGACAGTTTTGTAACTTAACGTATTCACTTGCTTTGTATTAAATTAATTAAACTTTTACTTTTCCCCGTATTTTTCGGGACTGCAAAGATACTTGAAAATGTTTTATTACAAAGGGTTAGCCGTAAATTTTTTGGTGGTAAAAGAAGTATGGGCATTTGAAGGAAAAAGGAAATTTCCTATTGATTTTTATAGCCGATCAAATACTTTAAAGAATAAATTTCGTCAATTTCTAAAAATGATAAATATTCATCGTCAATAATTTCGAAATCTTCTCTTTCCCGGGCATTGAGTGCGGCAGTATCAGGAAATTCATCTAAAGGGATTTGTATGGAACGTTTGTTGGAAAGATCAAGAATTATCGTATTCTCGTTGATAAAACTAACGTTGGTGATCATGATTAAACTAATTGATTATTAGCTCCTTTTAAATCATATTCCTTAATTAAAGCTTCTACGGGAATGCGCAATAATTCGCTAAACTTCCGAATCATCGTAAGTGAAAGCGTTTGTTTATAATTTAAAACTTTACTTACTGTTCCTTTATCTCCGTATTCTTTTGCTAAGTCGGCAGATTTGTATCCAAAATCTTCCATTCTGATTTTAATCATTTCTACAGGATCTACTTCTGGTAAATCCCATTGTTCTTTTTCATATTCAGAAATAAGGTGCACTAACAAAAGGTTTTCTTTATGGTCATCAGAACCTTTAGGCGCACGCTTGATTTCTTCATATCTGGCAGTTGCTATTTCGTAGTCCTGCTCAGATTCTAATAAAAACCATTGTGGTTTTGTATTCATTTTTTTACAGTGCAATTAATTCAAAAATTTCAATTCCTACTTCGTGCGATTTCAGGAGCAAAGTATTACAACTTGATAATTATTCAAGTTCACATTTTGGTTTTACTTAAATTATTTCTAAGTTGATACTATCGTAGTCATCGTGAGTTCCTATGAATCTTATCTCTACAATTTCATCAACATAGTTTAATTCTACAACTAATCTATACTTGTTTCCTACTATTTTAAATCTCGCTCTATTACCTTTTATAATTTTAGCATTAGGGAAGCTTTCAAGTATATCTATACTTTGTTTCCAAATAGCTTTTTCTGTTATTGTTTTCCAAGCAGCTAAACTCTTACCTGAATCTGCGTGTTTACGAGAGAAGTCTTGTAACCTTTTTAAATAAATAATTCTCATAGGGCGAAATACTTGTTTTGAATTTTTTAATCTTTTCCATTTTTTGTTAGCTTTTAGTTTGGTTGTTTTTTTACTATCCAAATAAAGATTTTTCTCTTTTCGATAGTAGGTCATGCAAATATGCAAATAGTTGGTTAATTGCCAACTATTTTTAAAATTAATTCAACTATTTTTATTAATATAAAACCGCGTAACATAAATACTTCTTTTACCACCTAAAAATCAAACTCCTATCTTTGCCATCTTTAATAACAAATAAAAACATGCACGCTTCCAACCTTGCGCACAACCTTCACGGTTCTGAGATCATCAAAATTGCTGCTGAAATCAACGAACTGAAAAGGAAAGGCGAGCAAATTGCCAACCTGACCATCGGCGATTTTGATTCTTCCATTTTTCCGATTCCGGAGGAACTGAAAAATTTAATTATTAAAGCTTACGAAGCGCATCAAACCAATTACCCGCCGGCTGACGGCGTTTTAGAACTGCGCGAAAGTGTATCGAAGTTTTTAAAAGAAAGCTTCAATTTGGATTATGGCACCAATGAAATTATCATTTCCGGCGGTTCTCGTCCGCTGATTTATGCCATTTATTTAGCGTTGGTTAACGAAGGCGAAAAAGTAGTTTTCCCGTCGCCTTCCTGGAACAATAACCATTATTGCGATTTGTTGCGTACCGAAGCGGTCATTGTTCCAACACAACCAGAGAATAATTTTATGCCAACAGCGGTAGATTTACGTCCGCATCTAAAAGGCGCAGCGCTGCTTTCTTTATGTTCTCCGCTCAATCCAACCGGAACGATGTTCTTGAAAGAAGATTTGGAAGCGATTTGCGATTTGGTGATCGAAGAAAACCAAACCAGGAGCAAAAGCGAAAAGCCCTTGTATATTTTGTACGATCAGATTTATTCGCAGTTAACTTTTGGCGAGCACGAACATTTTAACCCGGTTTCTTTACGTCCGGAGTTGCGCGATTACGTGGTTTTTGTGGATGGCGGTTCCAAGTGTTTTGCAGCAACCGGCGTTCGCGTTGGTTGGGGTTTTGGTCCGGCGGCCATCATCAATTACATGAAAGCGATTATCGGACACATGGGCGCATGGTCGCCAAAGCCGGAGCAGGTTGCGATGTCGCAATTTTTGCAGGAAGACGAAGCGGTTGCAACTTATCTTACTGCTTTCCGGCAAAAAATCCAGAAAAGTTTAGATACATTATATCGAGGGTTTCTCAGCTTAAAAGAAAAAGGTTTTGCGGTTGATGCGATTGAACCGATGGGCGCCATTTACTTAACCTTAAAAGTAGATTACGCCGGAAAAACCACGCCGGAAGGAAAACTTTTACAAACTTCAACCGATATTAATTTTTACCTGATAAAAGAAGCACAGGTTGCGTTGGTTCCGTTTTCTGCCTTTGGCGCAGATGATAAAACCAATTGGTTTCGCGCTTCGCTTGGTGCGAGTACGGTGGAAGAAATCGAAGGAATGTTGCCGCGGATTGAAGCGGCTTTGTTAAAGTTAAAATAAGTTGTATGTTTCAGCTTGCCGTTCTGTCATCTCGACGATAAGAGAGATCCTTTTTCAACAAACAACCAACTTTGAAGAAAATTTCTCCCTTCTGTCGAAATGACAAAACACTAATTTTACCTCGATAAAAGAAGCATTGCCATCATCGAATAACCCGGAACCTCGTACCTCGCTTCTCTTCTCACGCCGCCTTACTAATATACTTCACCAAACTCCTTTTGGCAACGGGCAGCAAAGTTTGTTCTAATGGAAAATTAATATCACAAGCCACCTGGTAAACGGCTGGGTTAGGCAATTGCTTCCGGCTGTTGATCAAATCAATCTTGATGGATTCCGGCGTATGCACAAAACTCAGGCTGTAATTGGCAATATACGTGGTGTTGATGCCGCGGTATTTGTCGTCTTTTCCTTCAAAAACACTGATGCTGTATTCGTAAACGTGCAAGCCTTTTTCATCACCATTGCGGATAAACAAATAACCAAAATCGGGGATTAACGGAATCACGCCAACCGAATCAATCAGCAAACGTGTCTCTACAAAATCATAAATTTCTTTGCCTTGCTGCAAAGCCGGGTTCATTTTTTCCAACGAAAAAGTGATGATCTGCTCAATTTCCTGCATCACGTAATCGTCTTTCACCATCTTTTCATACGTTAATTTTAACGCATCAAAATCGGCTTTGGTTAACCGCTGCGGAAAATTTTGCTGCATCAAAACCTTATTATTTTTAAAGTGCAGCAGGTTGTTGTAATGAAAGATCAAATCGCCCAAATCCGGATACAATTGACTGCTGCGGAAATGCTTGTTGATATGCTGCAAATAAGCCAGCAAAACGTACTTTTTGTGCTCAAAATCAATCGAGCCTTCAATAAACCAGTTGATGCCTAACGCCTTCATTTATTGCTCCTTTTAAAATTAAATTTAGATAAAAAATCACACTTTTGTAGCGATGCAAAAAGGAAACCTGTTTTTAATTCCTGTACCGCTGGCCGATGAAGCCGGTGCAAAATCTTTTACGCCTTTTTTGAAGGAAAAGATCAACCACATCAACGAATATATTGTTGAAAACGAAAAAACGGCGCGGAAATTTTTGAAAGAAGCCGGATTGAAAACGCCGCAAGCCGACTTAACCATGCACGATTACGGCAAACACCAGCGGGGCGGCAGCTTGTCGTATTTTTTTGGCGGATTGGAAGCCGGAAAAGATGTAGGTTTGATGAGCGAAGCGGGTTGCCCCGGCGTCGCCGATCCGGGCGCGGATATTGTTGCCGAAGCACATCGCCGAAACATAAAAGTAGTTCCGCTGGTTGGACCGAGTTCTATTTTACTTGCTTTGATGGCTTCGGGTTTTGATGGCCAACGCTTTACTTTTCACGGTTATTTGCCGATTGACAAAGCCGAACGTTCGCGTAAAATCAAGGAGTTGGAAGGTTTTTCCGAACGTTACCAGCAAACGCAGATTTTTATCGAAACTCCTTACCGCAACAACCAGTTGCTGGAAGAAGTGTTAAAAAGCGCACATCCGAAAACGCTGTTGTGCATCGCTTGCAATTTAACCGCCGCCGATGAAATGATTGCTACCAAAGACATTGCCGAGTGGCGGAAGCAAACCTTGGATTTGCATAAAAAGCCAACAATTTTTTTGCTGCAACGGTTATAGATTTTATGCCGATAAAAGAAGCACCAGCGGAAATTTCATAACCTTCAACTATTTCCGGGTTTTTTCGTTCCTGAAAAATGATTCCTGCCGACGGTCATTATCCTGTTTTAATTGTAGGTGCCGGGCCTTCCGGTTTGATGATGGCCGCGCAATTGCTGCGTTACGGCGTTCAGCCGATAATTATTGATGTAAAAAAAGGGCTGACAGATCAATCCCGTGCATTGGCTGTTCAGGCGCGATCAATGGAAATTTACCGGCAAATGGGTTTGGCCGATCGTGCTTTGCAGGAAGGAATCCAGGCAGAAACAGTTTCCATCCAAAACGATCACAGAGAACTCATCAAACTTTCGCTCCAAAACCTGGGAAAAAATACCACGCCTTTTCCGTTCGTCCACCTGCTCGAACAAAGTAAAAACGAGCGTTTGCTGCTCGGTTTCCTCACGCAAAATTGTTGTCCGGTTTATTGGAATACCAGTTTATCCGATTTTTTGCAGGAGGAAAACCGCATCACGGCGCACTTAAAAAGTGATGATAAAAGAAGTACGATCACGGCCGATTGGCTGATTGGTGCAGATGGTGCGCATAGTTTCGTTCGGAAAAAACTGCAGGTTGATTTTAAAGGCGATGCTTACACCAACAAGTTTTACCTGGCAGACATCGAACTGAACCACTGTTTTGAGGAAAAGCAGGTTACTTTAAAAATGGGCGATACTGCTTTTACCGGCTTTTTTCCGATGAAAGGCGTTAACCGTTTTCGCGTGGTGGCAACTTTGCCTAAGCAGTTTGCAGATCGTGAAGAAGTTGGTTTTGAGGAGATTAAATCAGATTTAAGCAGATCATTACCCGAAAATGTGGCGATTGAAAAATGCCACGCTTTTTCGATTTATAAACTGCACCATCGCATGGCTTCAAAATTTAGCGATAAAAAAAGTTTTTTAATTGGCGATGCTGCGCATATCCATTCGCCGGTTGGTGGCCAAGGTATGAACACCGGTTTGCAGGATGCGTACAATTTGGCTTGGAAACTGGCCGGAGTAATCAACCAAAATCTGCAACCAGCAATTTTAGAAAGCTATGCCGAAGAACGGATGCCGGTTGCGCGGCGATTACTGCAAACCACGGATCGTTTTTTCAACCTCATCAATTCTCAAAATGTGTTAAATCGGTTTCTAAGGAATCAAATCCTGCCAAAACTGGTTCACTTTTTTTGGAAGCAGGAAAAGTTCCAGGCGTTTGGTTTTGAAACGATTTCGCAAACCGGAATTAATTATCGTGACAGCAAAATCAACTTAAATTTTAGTAAAGCTGAAACCATAAAAGCAGGCGACCGGCTGCCTTTTATCCAAATTTTCGACGAAAAGAAAAAGCAGCAAACCGATTTGCACGCCTGGTGCGCTAAGCCTGGTTTCACTTTTATCGCTTTGGGAAAGTTAAAGGAAAACGATTTGTTTAACCTGGCGCGATGGATTACGCAGCATTATCCGCAGCAATTGAACTTTTTTTACCTGCCTTTTTCTGCAAAAAATAAAGCCGTTTTTGATTGTTTTGAGTTGAAAGAAGATCAGCATAAAGCTATTATCGTTCGGCCAGATATGTACATTGGTTATTTAAACGATACGATTCATGTGGATTTGATTGACCAATATTTGGAGCAGGTTGCGGGCTGCATCAAGGCACCAAAAAAACAGGTGTAAAAGAAGCATGGGCTAACCGTGAATCGTTTCGCTTTTGCCGTAATTCTGAACCACCTGCGCTTCGTATTCCAAAAAGGTTTTCCAGCGCTTGTCCACATCAATTGTTGAAGCATATTTTTTGGCCAAACGGATAAACATCGAATAATGGCCAGCCTCGCTCACCATTAATTCGTGGTAAAAAGCAGAAAGTTCGGTATCGTGGATATGTTCCGACATCACCTTAAAACGTTCGCAGCTTCGTGCTTCAATCATCGCCGAAAACAGTAAACGATCAATTAATTGTGCTTCCCGTCCGCCGCCTTTGATGATAAATTTAGCCAGTTCGTTTACGTAATTGTCTTTCCGTTCCCGGCCCAAAATAAAACCGCGCTGTAAAATGATGTCGTGCACGCGTTTAAAATGGTCTAATTCTTCTTGGGCCAATTGCACCATTTCCTGCACCAATTCAGAAAGGTTTGGGTTTTGAACGATCAGCGTAATGGCATTGCTGGCGGCTTTTTGTTCGCAAAAAGCATGATCGGTCAAAATTTCTTCGATGTTGCTTTGCACCACATTGGTAACCCATTGCGGGTCAGTTGGTAGTTGCAGTTTCAGGATGGTTTTCTCGCTCACGAAGCAAAGGTAATAATTAGGGAATGGTTTGTAGTTGATGGTTCATGGTGCAGCTACCATAACCTATGAACCATGAACTTTTTGCCAATTTATTCCTCGTCTTTTAAAGCTGGATTATTAGATAAAAGTCGGGAATGATGACGAATGGTGAGGATTTCAAATAAATCTTCAGTTTTATAACGATAGATTATAGTGTAATTTTTAAAGATCAATCTTCGGGCCTCGATGTTTTTATAATTGAAAGGGGCGCCAGAATTTGGAAAACTATAAAGCTGATCGATTGCTTCGATTATTAACTGCTTTTCAATTTTCGCATACTTAACAGAATTTTTAGCGATATACTGATAAATGTCATTCAAATCCGCTTTCGCGGTAGGAAGTATTTCGATATTTACAGCCCGTCCTCTTTTAGCCATTCTTTTTTAAATTTTTCCCAATCCTGGCCTAAACCCTGGTTTGATTCTTCTAATGCCTGCTCAATTTTAGCAGTTAGTTTTATCTGATCAACCACTTCATCAACATCAATTTCCTCCGGCATTCGGGTAAGTAAATGAAGTATTTTTTCTTTTGCGATAACCATAAATTCTTCTTTTTATAAAGATAACAAAATTAAGGATTGCTTTTAGTTGATTGTTTATACTTCATAGTGCAGCTACCATAATCTATAAACCATCACCTATTAACTTTCACCTGTACAAATTTTTACTCTCAATAAATTCCAGCACCTTATCCGGCAAAAAATACTGCACGTTCTTTTTTTGGGTGATGGATTTTCGGATAAAAGTGGAGGAAATTTCAATTAGCGGCGTATCGGTTACCGTTACCGAAAAATGGTTGCTAAAAACAGTATGCTCAAATCCTGGCCGAGGATAAACATAGATCTGGTAATCGCGCAGCAAAATTTCGTAGTTCTTCCACTTTTGCAGCGAGTTTAAATTATCAGAACCCATAATCAACGCAAATTGATGTTGCGGGAATTTTTCCTGTAGATGAATTAATGTATCAATGGTATAAGACGGGCGCGGCAGTTTCAGTTCAATATCGCTTACTTCAATTTTATCGGAATTTTCGGTCGCCAGTTTCGCCATTTCCAAACGGTCATAAGTATTGATCAGGTCGCTTGCTTTTTTAAGCGGATTGTGCGGCGAAACTACCAACCACACTTTTTCCAGATCGGTATGGTTGGCCATGTAGCTGGCAATAATTAAATGCCCGGTATGAATTGGGTTAAAAGAGCCAAAAAACAAACCAATCTTCATGCTTCTTTTATCGGATAAAAATTGTTATTGGCCAATAAAACCGGAAACCAAATCCTCGGCTTCCTGGCAGGCCGTTTCCAAATCGTAGTTTTTCAGGATCAGATCAAATTGCGGCGCGTAGTCCAGTTCTTTTTCGGCTTTAGCATAACGCTCCAGCAGTTTTTCTTCGCTGTCCGTCCCGCGGCCGCTTAAACGTTCAATCAAAACTTCCAAGGATGGCGGCTGCACAAAAATAGCCAGTGCTTGTCCATCATATTTTCGCTTCAAATGCAAACCGCCAACCACATCAATATCAAAAATAACGTGTTTGCCTTGGTTCCAAATGCGTTCAATTTCTTTGCGCAACGTGCCGTAAAAAGTGCCTGAGTAAACTTCTTCAAACTCTACAAATTCTTTTTGCGCAATGCGGTGCAAAAACTCGGTCTGCGAGATAAAGTAGTAATCTTTTCCGTGCTGTTCGTCGCCGCGCGGCTTTCGTGTTGTGGCCGAAATGGAAAACTCCAGGTCATCAAACTTGCTTAATAAATGATGCACAATGGTGGTTTTGCCTGCCCCAGAAGGCGCAGAAAATATGATGAGTTTACCGTTTTGGTTCATAGGTTTTGGTTGATGGGTAATGGTTTATAGATAATAGTTCATGGGAGCTTCCATGAACTATTATCTATAAACCATCAGCTAAAGCACATTCAGCAATTGTTCCTTTATTTTTTCCAGTTCTTCTTTCATGCCCACAACCAATTTTTGTATGATCGCATTGTTCGCTTTAGAACCCAACGTGTTTACCTCGCGGCCAATTTCCTGCGCAATAAAACCTAATTTTTTACCGTTGGCATCGGCACTTTTCAACGTTTCCAGGAAGTAATCGCAATGTGTTTTCAGCCTGATTTTCTCTTCCGTAATGTCTAGCTTATCAATATAATAAATCAATTCCTGCTCAAAACGGTTTTGATCAATGTTTTCCCGGCCAATAGCTTCGGCCAAAAAATTATTCAAACGTTCTTTGATGGTAACAATCCTTGCAGGTTCCTCAATTGCTACTTTTGATAAGTTTTCAAGGATGTTGTTGATGCGCAGTTTCAAATCGTTTTCCAGCATGTTGCCTTCGTCTGACCTAAATTGCTGGAAAGCTTCTACCGCTTTGTTAAAAACCTGTTTTACGGTTTTCCACTCGTCTTCCGAAGCTTTTTCTTCCGTGTATTTCACCACATCGGGCAAACCAACGGCTAATTGCAGCAGGTTGGACGCCGGTTCATTTACCTTGCTGCTTACTTCTTTTAACTGTTGTAAATAATGCTGAAGCAAAACCACATCTATACTTGCGGCGGTATTTTTTACTTCATTTTGTTCGATTGTAAAGCTGAGGTTTACTTTGCCACGGTCAATCAAACGGCTGCATTCGTTGCGCAATTCAAATTCTTTTTCGGCAAAAGTGCGTGGCAATTTAATAGACAGTTCGAGGAATTTACTGTTGAGGGATTTAAGTTCGACTGTATATTTTACGTTTCCCAAATCCTGGCTACTGATGCCAAAACCGGTCATGGATTTAATCATCTGCAAAGATAAAAATTTATCAGTACGGCTAAAGTTTTAAGCTGCTTGCACTTGTAAAGTTGCCGATACTGTTTTTACCGGCTAAAAATCGGTGTTAACATACTTTAACAGCTGCGCGTTTGCTTTTTCGTATTTTTGCCGAGATGTTTAAATGGATTTCTTCTGCGCTAAAGTTTTTGCTGATTTTGGGTTGCATCAGCCAAAGTACTGCTGTTTTTGCCCAGCAGGAGTTTGTGCTGAAAGGTGTTTTGTTCCAAAAGCAAAACGCACAACGGGTTTCTGACGCATTGATATTTAACTTAAAAAAGAAGATAACGGTTGCCAGTAACGATTTGGGCGCTTTCAATATCAAAGTAAGTATTGGCGATACATTGAAAGTTTTCAAAAAAGATTTTACCGAATATATTTTTACGGTTGCAGATGAAAAAGACGTGCTGCTGCAACTTTCGCCCGTTATTCAATTGAGCGAAGTGCGTGTTGTTGGCCAAACTAAAAAACAGGAACTGGAAGAAGCGTTGCGGCAATACCGCGGCCAGGGAAGTATTTACAACGGCAAGCCGCCTGCACTTTCCATGGTTACAAATCCGCTAACAGGCTTGTAC
>NZ_CALMAT010000066.1:0-253 GCF_937859865.1 uncultured Mucilaginibacter sp. | reverse complement strand
AACTTTTTGGAAAAACACCGCGACAGGCCAAGCATTTCCAAGAGTTTGCCAAGAATGAAATTGAGCAAACCAATGTGGATAAACGATTTAACAAGAACCTAATCCAGCAAATTACGGATTTAAAGGAAGCGCAAATCCAACCGTTTATGGATAGCTATCGGCCTTCTTTCGATCAGCTTTCTGCCTGGAACGATTATGATTTGATCAATTATGTGAAAAAATCAGCACAAGGTTTTAAAGAAGGAAAAGGTTT
>NZ_CALMAT010000065.1 GCF_937859865.1 uncultured Mucilaginibacter sp. | reverse complement strand
AACTGCAACAACAAGGCAAAGTAGTGGCGATGGCAGGCGATGGCATCAACGATGCAGAAGCTTTGGCAACGGCCGATGTTTCCATAGCCATGGGTTTGGGTTCGGATATCGCGATGGATGTGGCACGCGTTACGCTGGTTTCTTCCAATTTAACTTTGCTGCCCAACGTGTTTCAATTATCGGCACAAACGATCCAAACTATCCGGCAAAATTTGTTTTGGGCTTTTATTTATAATTTGATCATGATTCCGGTTGCGGCCGGTGCGCTTTATCCAACTTGGGGCATTCATTTGGACCCGATGTTTGCCGGTGCGGCTATGGCGTTGAGTTCGGTTTCGGTGGTGAGTAATAGTTTAAGGTTGAAGTGGAAAAGGTAAAAAGTTTACTGATTTTATACCGGTAAAAGAAGCATCAGTATCGGATGATATAATATTTATCCAAAGCTTGTTCGCGGGTTTTGTACCAAATAAATTGCTTGTAAATAATTTCGTTTGGATAATTTTTTATCACTTTTAAAATTTCAATTGGATATTTTTTTTGCAAACTTTTAAGTGTTGTTTCATTGACATAAATAATTTTTGAATTTGAAGTTTGGGCCGAGTCTTTTTCCCGTAAAAGTTGTACCGGTTGTTTGCAATAAAATTGGAAAGCATTGTTCAAACTGTCCATTACAAAAATTGGTTTTCCCACAAGTTTTTGATTGATGTAAACCGGCGCTTGTGCATCTGCTTTGTAAGAAGTTAGCAAAGGATAAAAAATAGTATTGAGGTAAAAGTTGACAAAAAGCATTGCACAACAAGAAAGTAAAAAATAAAAACTGAAACCGGAAGTTTTTTTATTTAAGTAGAAAATAAGGATTCCAAAACTTATTACTTCTGCCAAAAATAAAGCCGAAATTGTTGGTTGTAAAAAATAGTTAAAAACCAATACTGCCAAGAATAAAATGCAAACTTGCAACACTTGTATGGTTTTAAAAAATGCAATTCTTTTTCCTGAAAAAACTTTTCTAAAAACTGCCGCTGTAATAATCGCGAAAAACGGAAAAATAATATTGGTGTAAAACGGCAACTGAAAACTGGAAAGCGAAAAGATCAGCCACATGGCAAAACCGCCGCAAAGTGCATAATATTCGGGCAAACGTACGCCGGTTAATACCTTTTTTATACTACTAAAAACAGCATAAGCCAGCATAAAAAACCAGGGCGCAAAAGCCCAAATTAAAGTGTGGACGTAAAAAAACACACTTCCGCCTTTTCGGGTAATTGGCCCATTGTTAATGAAACGCCCAAACTGGCTGTCCCACAAAAACCAATGGATACCGGAAATATGCGTATTCTGGAAAGTGCTTTTTCCGGGCTGACTGTCAAACTGCACATACAAACTGTAAATTTCGGGCAGGATAAAAACAGCAGTTAGCACAATGGCCAGTAGCCATTTCAACCGAAACATTTCCCGAAAACGTTTTTTGAAAAGCAATTCGCCAACAACACTTGCACCGATCGGGATCAGTGCAAAAATCCCTTTCGTCATCACGGCGCATCCGGCCAGCAAACTTCCCAAAATCAAATCCCGCCAATTAAATTTACTTTCAACTTTAGAGAAATGATAAACGCTGCCGATAATTAAAGCCATTAAATAAGGTTCGGCGCGCACATCGGTGTTGGACATCAAGATATGCTGTGCCGAAAAAAGGATCAAAACGGCCATCAATGCAGTTTTCCGGTCGTAGTTCCTTTTGGCAAAAAGATACGTGTACCAGCCCGACAACAAAAAGAAAAGCAAGGCCGGCAACTTGTAGCTCCAAGTAGAAAAACCAAAAAGTTTAAAGCTTAGCGCTGCCATCCAAAACGGAAAATGCGGTTTGTCCAGCCAGTCTTTCCCGTAAGAAAACAATTCCCAATAATTGCCGTGCAGCACCATGTTTTTGGCCAATGCGGCGTACAAACCCGGGTCATCGGTAAAAAAAGCAACGTTGATGCCCGAAAAATTAACGGCCACAGCCAGCAGTAAAACCAGCAGCCAAGGCAAATTTTTATTCAATTGTACAGGCATATCGCGCTAAGCTCCGTAATTTTAGGCTGATAAAAGAAGCATTTTCGCTTCCGGTTGTTACCCATGGCAACAATCCATCAACAACCGCAAATATGCCAAATAATTACGATGCCTCTGCCTGGTTTTATGATGCGCTTGCAAAACTGGTTTTCGGCAAAGCATTGGTAAAAGCACAGCAATTTTTAATCGGGGATATTCAACCCAAACTTAATATTTTAATTGTGGGCGGCGGAACCGGCTGGATTCTAGAAGAATTAACAAAGGTGCAAGCTTCTTCCTTAAAAATTACTTATGTCGAGATTTCTGCAAAAATGCTTGCGTTATCTAAAAAGCGAAAGTTTGGCCAAAACGAAGTTGCGTTTGTGCACAAAGCAATTGAAGAATACCAGCTTTCGCAAAAATACGATGTGATATTAACGCCTTTTTTGTTTGATAATTTTTCTGAAAAACGCATCCAATTGGTGTTTAACCAATTGCACCAAAGTTTAAAATTGGATGGCTTGTGGCTGCTTTGCGATTTCCAAGTTCAAGAAAACCGACATCAAATATGGCAAAAGGTTTTATTGCAAACCATGTATTTATTTTTTGGATTGCTCTGTAATGTTGAAACAAAAACTTTGGTGAAAATGGATGTTTACTTTCAACATAGAAATTACGTTTCAGTTAAAGAAAAAACATTTTACCAGGGTTTTATCATTTCTAAGGTTTATCAAAAGAACACCAAATTTTAGGTGGTAAAAGAAGTATGCCGATACTGTTTTTACCGGCATAAATTTAATATTAAAGTGTTGTTTAAACTTCGTTGAATTGTTGTAGTCTGAACTGTATCTATCAACCAAAATTGATGAAATGAAAGGCACAATTTTAGAAATCAATTTTCAGTTCTGCCCATCTTATTATCAAAACTAAAAACCAAATTACAACAATGAAAAAGTTACTTTTTTTATCCGCTTTAATAACCGCAAGTTTAAGTTTTAACGCTGCCAAAGCACAAATTGGTGTTCATTTGAATGTGAACTTAGGGCCTCGTCCGGTTTATGTTGAACCAGCACCGGTTGCAGATGATTACTATTATTTGCCCGATGCGGATGCTTATTATTCTGTGCCCGAACAGGTTTATTACTATCAATATGGCGGCCGTTGGGTTTCTGGCCCGCGGTTGGTGGGCCGCTACCGCGATTACGATTACAACCGTTTGCGCCATTACCAGGTAAATGAATACCGGCCGTATTTGCGCAACGATTATTACCGCGCCCGTTACAGCAACCCGCAATTTGCACAAGGTTACAATCGGGGTTACCGAAATGAAGGTTATGGCCGGCCGGAATACCGTAATTATGGCGGTGGGCGTTTTGATAACCGTGATCAACATTTTGACCGCGGTGATTACAGGGGCGGATGGAACGACCATCATGATAATGGCAACCACAACGGCTGGTACAGGCATTAAAAACCCGAAGTTTATTGCATAAAAAAAGCTACCAAACCAGGCAGCTTTTTTTATGCGATTCTTTTTTTCATTATTCCCAGGCGCTGGCCGTGTTTAGCTTATGGATCGCTTCGGTATCTAAACTCAATTCGGTTGCTTTGATAATATCTTGCAACTGTTCTACGCTGGTTGCACTTGCAATGGGCGCAGTAATACCGGGCCGGTGCATCAGCCAAGCCAAAGAAACAGCAGCAGGCGAGGCGTTTGATTCTGCCGAAACTTCATCCAAAGCTTTTAATATTTTAAACCCGCGGTCATTCAGGTATTTAGTCATGCCTTGTCCGCGTTTGCTTTTGTTAAAATCAGTTTCCGAGCGGTATTTTCCGGTCAAAAACCCGCTGGCTAAAGAAGAATAACTGATCACGCCGATGTTGTGTTCCTGGCAAAGCGGCTCCAGTTCTTGCTCAAAACTTTCGCGGTCGTACAAATTGTACAAAGGCTGCAACGTTTGGTAGGATGGAAAACCATGCTCTTTGCTGGTTTTTAAAGCCACCAAAATCCGTTGCGCGCTCATGTTGGAAGTACCAATAGCACGTATTTTTCCTTCTTTCACCAAGTCGTTGAAAGCAGCAAGCGTTTCTTCCATCGGCGTGTCGGCGTCGTCTTTGTGCGATTGGTACAAATCAATAT
>NZ_CALMAT010000064.1:3437-4811 GCF_937859865.1 uncultured Mucilaginibacter sp. | reverse complement strand
AAGAACATATTTATCAATGCTGCGCGAAGTTTGTAAGGCTGTTTTAAGTTGATCGAAAATAAATTCAATACTAAATACATGCGGAAAAGCTTTGCGATAAATAAATACGACTGGCTTTTTACGCATTCTAAATTTGGATCAACTATATTTTAGGCATGTAAAAGAAGCATCGGACACTAAGTTTAAGCGGAAATTTTAACTTTAAATATCAAGCCTGCCCAACCGGCCCACCAAAGTTTAAAGGCAGAGCTGTTGCTTCTTTGATCTTAATTTTTCCGTTGATAGCTTCAAAACGATTGATGTTGTCTTCCAGTGCCATTACCAAACGTTTGGCATGTTCGGGCGTTAAAATGATACGGCTTTTTACTCTTGCCTTAGGTACGCCGGGCATCACGCGGATAAAATCCAACACAAACTCTGAGTCGGAATGGGTAATGATGGCCAGGTTAGAATAAATCCCTTCAGCCATTTCTTCAGACAGTTCTATATTTAATGGGTTTTCATTAGTTTCTTCCATAACTTTAAATTTAAAGTAAATATAATGCTTCTTTTATCGGCTAAAAATCAGTGAAAAGAAAATTGAAAAAACAAAAAAGGCAGCCCATAAAATAAGCTGCCTTTTGGAGAATTTAATTTGCTTCGGCAAAATGCGTTTCTACTTTTTTCAAAGCCGAACCAATAATTTGGTGCATATCGTAATAACGGTATTCGGCTAAACGGCCGCCAAAAATCACGTTATGTTCTTCATCGGCCAACGCTTTGTATTTTTTATACGTCTCGTTGTTCAACTGATCGTTAATTGGGTAAAAAGGCTCGTTGCTTTCGTCCCACTCAGCCGGATGTTCGTGCGTGATGACTGTTTTTGGTTGTGTGCCAAACTCAAAATGTTTGTGTTCGATTATCCGGGTGTATGGGATTTCGCGTTCGGTATAGTTCACCAAAGCGCTGCCCTGATAATTGTCGGTATCCAACGTTTGCTGATCAAAACGCAAACTCCGGTACTGCAATTTGCCAAACTGGTAATCGTAGTACTGGTCTATTTTACCGGTAAAAACAATTTTCGGCGCCAAAGAATCATAATATTCTTTGTTGTCGAAATAGTTTTCGTTCAAACGTACTTCGGTTCCTTCGAGCAAACCTTCAGTCAATTTGTTGTAACCGCCAATCGGGATTCCCTGGTAAGCATCGTTAAAATAATTGTTATCGTAAGTAAACCTTACCGGCAAACGCTTGATGATGAAAGCAGGCAAATCTTTACAATCGCGGCCCCATTGTTTTTCCGTGTAACCTTTGATGAGTTTTTCGTAAATATCTGTTCAAACTAACGACAAAGCTTGTTCTTCCAAATATTGCGGTTCTTGAATGTTTAAATCT
>NZ_CALMAT010000064.1:0-3427 GCF_937859865.1 uncultured Mucilaginibacter sp. | reverse complement strand
CCGGTGTTTTTACTTTCCACAATTGGTAAAAAGTATTCATGTTGAAAGGCAAATTGTATAAAACGCCTTTGTAATCTGCAACCGGCGTGTTGGTGTAACGGTTAAACTCGACAAAGGAATTCACATAATCCCAAATCCGTTTGTCATTGGTATGGAAGATGTGCGCGCCATACTTGTGCACATTAATGCCTTCAACACTTTCGCAGTAAACGTTACCGCCGGCGTGGTCCCTTTTATCAATAATTAAGCACTTTTTTCCTCTTTTTTTAGCTTCGTAAGAAAAAACTGCCCCAAATAAACCAGAACCAACAATTAAATAATCGTACATAAATTAAACAAATTTCTAAAATCTAAAAATGTGAATATAATGAAAGTCTTTTTATTGATCTAACAATTTAAACTATTCTGTTAATTATTTTCATAACAAATAAACCGCCTTTTTGATGCTTCTTTTAGCAGATAAAATTTAGTAATGCCAATCCACTCATTTTTGCTCAGGCTGATGCTTCTTTTATGGCATAAAAAAGCCCAAACACTTTTTGTAAGTGTTTGGGCTGATAAATTTATGTTGATAAAAGAAGCATTACGCTTCTACTTCTTCTGATTTGGAAGCCAACAAACGGTCAAATTCTTCCTGAGAACCTACACGAACGTTATCGTAAGCGCGCAAACCAGTTCCCGAAGGAATCAAGTGGCCAACAATTACGTTTTCTTTCAAACCAAGCATCTTATCGCGTTTACCTGCAATCGCTGCCTCGTTCAACACTTTGGTTGTTTCTTGGAAGGAAGCCGCAGAAATAAACGATTTAGTACCCAAAGATGCGCGGGTAATACCTTGTAACATTTGGCTTGAATTTGCGGCGATAGCATCGCGTGCTTCCACCAGTTTCAAATCCTTGCGTTTCAATACCGAGTTTTCATCACGCAATTTACGAACGGAAATGATTTGACCTGGTTTCAAATTGTTTGAACTTCCCGGGTCAACAACCACTTTTTGATCGTAAATCTCGTCGTTCTCCATCATAAAATCCCAACGGTCAACTGCTTCTCGTTCTAAGAAACGGGTATCGCCTGCATCTTCAATGGTAACTTTTTGCATCATTTGGTGAACAATGACCTCGAAGTGCTTATCGTTGATTTTTACACCTTGCAAACGATAAACTTCCTGGATACCGTTAACCAAATATTCCTGCACTGCTGCCGGTCCTTTGATGGCCAAAATATCAGCCGGAGAAATAGAACCGTCAGACAACGGCATACCAGCTTTGATAAAGTCGTTATCCTGAACCAAAATGTGTTTAGAAAGCGGAACTAAATATTTCTTAACCTGACCATCTTTTGATTCAATCGTGATCTCGCGGTTACCTCTCTTAATGCCGCCTAAAGTTACAACGCCATCAATTTCGGTAACAACCGCAGGATTGGATGGGTTACGTGCTTCAAACAACTCGGTTACACGTGGCAAACCACCGGTAATATCGCGGGTTTTACCAGTTGAACGAGGAATTTTAGCAATCACCTGTCCGGTTTGAACTTTTTCGCCTTCATCAACCGCAATGTGCGCACCAACCGGAATGTTATATCCTTTGATGACGTTTTTGCTGCTGTCAATGATTTGGATAACCGGGTTTTTGGTTTTATCGCGTGTATCAATGATTACTTTTTCGCGGTGACCAGTTTGCTCATCAGATTCTTCACGGAACGTAATACCTTCCTGAACTGCTTCAAACTGCGTTTTACCGGCAAATTCTGAAATGATGACTGCGTTGTACGGATCCCAAGAGCAAATACGATCACCTTTGGAAATTTGTGTGTTATCTTTCACATACAAATAAGAACCGTAAGGAATATTGTTGGTTACAATGATCTTGTTGGTATCTTTTTCGATGATTCTAAACTCGCCGGAACGGCCTAAAACAACATCAACTTCGCCTTCTTCTGTTTTGTACTGAACTGTCCGAACGTTTTCAAACTCGATAATCCCATCAAATTTAGCGTTGATTTGAGACTCAGCAGCAATGTTAGAAGCTGTACCACCAACGTGGAAAGTACGCAACGTTAACTGTGTTCCCGGTTCACCAATAGATTGTGCCGCAATCACACCAACTGCTTCACCACGTTGTACACGTTTACCACTGGCCAAGTTACGGCCATAACATAATGCACAAACACCTCTTTTAGCTTCACAAGTTAATACAGAACGAATTTCGATACCTTCTAACGGAGAATTTTCTATTTTTTTAGCAATATCCTCCGTAATGTCATTTCCACCTTCAATCAATAATTCGTTGGTTAATGGATCATGCACATCGCTTAAAGCTGTACGACCAAGGATACGATCATATAATGGTTCAACAATATCCTCGTTATCTTTTAAAGCGGTTGTGTAGATACCTCTTAAAGTACCGCAATCCGTTTCGCCAACGATCATATCCTGCGCAACATCATGTAAACGACGGGTTAAGTAACCGGCATCAGCCGTTTTTAAAGCAGTATCAGCCAGACCTTTACGTGCACCGTGTGTAGAAATGAAGTATTCTAATACCGACAAACCTTCTTTAAAGTTAGATAAGATCGGGTTTTCAATAATTTCACCGCCTGAACCTGATTTTTGAGGTTTTGCCATCAAACCACGCATTCCGCATAGCTGACGAATCTGCTCTTTAGAACCACGCGCACCGGAATCCAACATCATATAAACAGAGTTGAAGCCTTGGTTATCGGTTGACAAAATCTCCATTACGTTTGCGGTCAAACGGTTATTGATCCTGGTCCAGATATCAATAATTTGGTTGTAACGCTCGTTGTTGGTAATGAAACCCATGTTGTAGTTGTTCATTACCTCTTCAACTTCTTTCGAAGCCTGATCAATCAGCGTAACTTTCTCCGCAGGGATATTTAAATCCTGTAAGTTGAAAGACAAACCGCCGCGGAACGCCATTTGGAAACCCAATTCTTTAATTTCATCCAAGAATTGAGCAGCGCGTGCCATACCGGTATTTTTTACCACATCACCAATAATATCACGCAGTGATTTCTTGGTCAGCAGTTCATTAATGTAACCAACTTCTTCCGGAACCATTTGGTTAAACAACACACGGCCAACAGTTGTATCAATCACTTTTTTTACAATCTGTCCATCGCGTTCTTTAACGTTAACTTTTACTTTGATGAAAGCATGCAAGTCTAATTTCTTCTCGTTGTAAGCAATAATCACTTCTTCAGGAGAATAGAAAGTTAAACCTTCACCTTTAATTACGCGGTCAGCATCTGTTTTACGGCCTTTTGTAATATAGTACAAACCTAAAACCATATCCTGTGAAGGAACAGTAATTGGCGTGCCATTTGCCGGGTTCAAAATATTGTGTGAAGCCAGCATCAAAATTTGGGCTTCCAAAATAGCAGCATTACCAAGCGGTACATGCAC
>NZ_CALMAT010000063.1:3298-17619 GCF_937859865.1 uncultured Mucilaginibacter sp. | reverse complement strand
CTTCAAAGTAAAAAGGCATAATCCTGCTTTGAAGAAGATTTCTCTCTTCGGTCGAAATGACAAAGCGGCAACAATTATTGCCCTTCTTCCTGATGTTTGGTAGAATCTTTTAAACAAACCAAGCCCGTTTCGGTCATTTTAAATTTGGCCAAATGCTTGCCCCAGTTTTTGTCGTCCTGGTTGTAGCAACTGTACAAATCCACATCGCGCAAAATAAAATCTAAACCTTCATCAATGGTGATGATGGAATTTAAGGGAAGCTTCAGCGTTACGTCTACTTTCTGGTCGCGCCAGGACGCTTTTTTTATCGGTATTAATTTACGGTCGAACTTAATCACCGTGTCTTCCTGCATAAAATTATATTGGGTGTTGCGGGCATTAAGCAAAGCTTCCTGATAGTTTGCGCCTTTTGAACGATAAGACTCTACCAGCGAGGGAAATTCATTCTCACTTTTTTCGATAAACAAAGAAACATTTTCCGGGCTGATATCGGTGTCGTTTTCATTGTTCATGTTGACAATGATGCGGTTGGCAAAGTCATTTTTTTTGATGCCTAAAGTTGCGCTGTCTTCTTTGGTCAAAATTTTGGCCGTGTTTATTTTAAGGAAATAATGCTGGCTTTGCGTTGGCATAATGTCCATGTTCTGGTTAAAACTGGCCGTGTACCTAAAGTCTGCTGCTATTTTGGTGGCATAAAAAGCCAAAGTGCTTACGGCGGCAATCCAGCCAATCAACAAAATAAAACCAATTGACCTGCCTAAAACATTCCTGGAAAAAACGATGCGGATGGTAAAAAGGATTAAACCCAATAATGGGATGGCACAAACCAAAAACCCGCATACATACAAGATGTTGCTAAACTTGTAATCAACAATGTTAAAAGGCAAAAAACCATGCACAAATATGGATTGGTTGGCAGAAAAAGCGACGATGGAAACTAGTAAGCCAATTAAAGCACAAGCACATACAACGATGATGATCAAACCAACCAGTTTTAAAAGGATTTTGCCGCTTCCCTTAAAAAAACGTTGCAAGAGCAATAAAAACTCACCAACGAAGTCCCTGATTTTGTAAACAAAAGGCTTGGCTTCGCGGTTGGCGTTGGACAAGGATTGTTTGATGTTTTTTAACTCTTCATCAAAATTGCGTTTAAAACCTTGTAAGTCTGCACGTTCTCCTTTCATGGCCATTTTTTCTGTCCGGGTGTTGGCGCGCGGGATAATGGCCCAAAGGATAATGTAAACCAGTAAACCACTGCCGGCACCAAAAAGCGAAACCACAAAAATCAGGCGTATCCAAAGTGCTTCGATACCAAAATAATTGGCCATACCGGCCGCAACGCCGCCAATTAAATGATCGTCTGGGTCGCGGAACAGCCGTCGTTCTGTAGAATGATCTGTTGTGCCGGACGAAAAAGCCGGTTCTTGTTCTCCGGACGAAAAATCCTCAATGGTTCCCATTTGTAAAATTACCGCAGTAACATCGGGTGTAACAATTACTTGTTTGCCTTCGCGCCTTAAAAGCTCGGAGAACATTTCTGCAATACGGTTTTCAATGTCGGTTGTAATTTCCAGGCTGTCGTCCGAACTGGCAAAGTGCTTTTTAATGCCGGTCATGTAGTTTTTCAGGATGTCGTAAGCATCTTCTTCGATATGAAAAATGATACCGTTTATATTGATGATAATTGTTTTGTTCATGGTATTTAGGTATGAGGTGTGGGGTATGAGGTGTGATGGTTTACAGGTTATTGTTTCTTGCTTTTAAGGATACTTCTACCGCGAAGGACAGCTCTTGCCAGGTTGCGTCAAGTTGTTTCAGCAGCACAGAGCCTTCCGAAGTCAACTGGTAATATTTTCGCGGCGGCCCGGAAGTGGATTCTACCCAGTTGTAGCTAAGCAGGCCATTATTTTTAAGACGGGTAAGGAGCGGGTACAACGTGCCTTCCACCACCAGCAGTTTTGCAACTTTAAGTTCGGCAATAATATCCGAGGCATAAATTTCCCCGCGGGAAATAATGGCGAGGATACAGTATTCCAGTATGCCCTTCCTCATTTGGGTTTGCGTGTTTTCCAATATCATATAACAAAGATATAGGTTTAGGATTGTATTATGCAATACATAGTACTACATTAAATGAAAATATTTTTTGAAGGAGGTTTTGAAAAAGAGTAGGGCGAAATGTTAAATGCTTCTTTTATACCATAAAATTTGGCAAGCAGTAGGTATCACGCGAAAATTTAAACACTAAAATTATAGGGGTAAAAGAAGTATTACCTAAGCTTGGCCAGCCAACAGATTTGATTAAACGCTAAATTTTAATCAGTTATAGGTGATTTAGGCATTAAAATTAAAATTAAAAATAAAAAATAGAAAAAATGCAATAATATTTGTTAAAAAATGCAATAAAAGTATTTTTAAGATGGAGATTAACACATTTTTTAAATTTGTTTGCCCTTTTTCTTAAAAATATTTGATTAATAACAAGTTTTTTCTACCTTTCAAAACAAATTAACTAAAACAGTGTGATGAAAAAAATTTTACAAACTTTTTTGCTATTTCTCTTTCTGATAGCTTCAGAAGCTTATGCACAAACACGGACAGTATCCGGGACTGTGGTTGGCAAAGATGACGGCTTGCCATTGCCAGGTGTAAGCGTAGTGGTTAGGGGGACAAAATCCGGGTCGCAAACCGACGCAGCCGGAAGATATTCTGTAACTGTTCCCGCAGGGAGCAGTAATACGCTTGTATTTACTTTTATCGGTTACGATACACAAGAGATTGCTGCAACCAACAACACAGTCAATGTTTCGTTAATAGCAACTTCCAAAGAGCTAAGCGAGGTTGTGGTAAACGGTTACACCGTGCAATCAAGAAAAGATTTTACAGGTTCTGCCGCACATATCGGTGCTGATGCCTTTCAAAGCAAGCCTGTTCAAAGCTTTGATCAGGCATTGGCGGGACAGGCAGCAGGCGTTAGTGCAACTGTGCCGAATGGTGTATTAAACAATCCGCCGGTTGTCCGTATTCGTGGCTTTAACTCGCTTTCTTTAAGTTCAGATCCGTTGTATATTGTTGATGGGTTGCAGGTGGTAACCGGCCAGGTTGGCAATAGCGCATCCAACAGCCCGCTATCTGATATTAACCCGGATGATATTGAATCGGTCGAGATTTTAAAAGATGCTTCTTCAACAGCCATTTACGGCTCAAGGGCTGCTAATGGTGTAGTGGTAATTACGACAAAAAAGGGCAGGAAAGGCAAAACGATTGTTAACTACAGCGGCTGGTATGGTTTTAGTAAGCCGATGAATTTACCTGCCGTTTTAAATGCCCAGCAATATGTAACCCTAAAAAACGAAGCCCGGACAAATGCAAATTTAACGCCTGTGTTTTCATTGCAAAATATTAATGGTAGCCAGGTAAACACAAGGTGGTACGACTATGCCTACCGTACCGGCCAATCTCAAAACCACAGTTTAAGTATTTCCGGCGGTACAGACCAAACCAATTATTTTTTATCTGCCAATTACAGCGACCAGGGAGGCTTTATCGTAAAAAATAATTACGACAGAAAAGCCATCCGGGCGAATGTACAGCATCAGTTGGTCAAGAATATCAATATCGGCGCAAACTTCTCGTATAGTAATTCCTTAAACAGCGGTGTAAACAGCGGGTCGTTAAGCGGACAAGCTTATAACACTGGTGGTTTAGCCCGGTTGGCCATCCTTTTACCACCAAATTTGTCTCCATACAATGCTGATGGTTCTTATAATCTTAGCGCATCTAATTCTATTGGTTTACAAAATGGTATTTCAGGTGTTACAATCAGTTATTATAATCCGGTTCCGCTTTTGGATTTAGACCGGTACACTTCCGAGAACAACAATATCATCAGTAACGTTTATGCGCAATGGGAACTGGTAAAAGGATTAACGGCAAAAACAAGTTATGGCTTGGAGTATTTAAATGTTACCAATGAAACATTTCAAAACCCAATTGAGGGCGATGGTTATACTACCAACGGTTCAGCTATAAATGTGCAGCAGAAATATACTATTACAGACTGGACTAATACGCTAAATTATTCGCACTCGTTTGGTGGCAATTTTAACTTAAATGCATTAGTAGGTTATGAAAGGTTAGGTACAAATGTTGACAATTGGGGGGCGCAGGAAACGGGTGTTTCGGACCCTTTTTATACCACTTACCAAGGTGGGTTTAATACTTACTTGCCTTCGGGAAATAACCAATATGCTACTGCTTTTCAATCCTATTTCAGTAACCTGACTTTTGATTACAAAAAGAAGTATTTGATTAATGGCAGTTTCCGTCGTGATGGTATATCCCAGTTAGCAGCAGGCCACAAATACGGTGATTTTGGTGGAGCTTCCATCGGATGGGTGCTTTCCGAAGAAAATTTCTTTAAAAATTCTGCCCTTGCAAATGTATTATCAGATGTAAAAATAAGGGGAGGATATGGTGTTGTAGGTAACTCTAATGGTTTAGCGCCTTATGCAGCTTTATCATCCTACACATCTGTTTTATATGGCTCATCAGCAGCACTACAGTTTAACCAGGCTGGTAACCAAAACCTGAAATGGGAAACCAGTAAGAAAACAGATGTAGGGTTGAACTTTGCCCTGCTAAACGGCCGGATTGCTATTGATGCAGATTACTACTATAACAATATTGATGGATTGATTCAGCAGGCTAGACAAGCACCATCCACAGGTATCCCGGGAGCTACTGCAGCTACTTTAAATACCATTTTTGCCAACGTTGGCAGTATGTGGAATAAAGGTTTCGAATTAGGCGTTACCGTTAAAGCTATCAGCGTAAAGAATTTTAACTGGACGACTAACTTTAACTTTAGTACCAATAAGAACAGGGTAACTACTTTGGCAAACAACAATGCAGATTTGTATGGTTCTACTTCGAGTTTAGAAACATCAAATATCACCCGTGTTGGTTATCCCGTAGGTTCTTTGTTTACGGTACAAACAGCCGGTGTTAACCCGGCAAATGGCCGACGCATTTTTATTAATCGTTTTGGCAAACAGGTGCAGTACAATCAAGTTGGTTCGCCAAGTAAATGGACTTATTTAGACGGAACCACAGCACCAGCCATTGATGGTACGCTTGATGGTATTGTTGCCGGAAACGCAATCCCTACTTACTTTGGCGGCTTTAACAATAATTTTTCCTACAAAAACTTTGATCTGACACTTAACTTTACTTATTCTGGCGGTAATAAAATTTACTACGGAACAAGAGGCACTTTACTCGATCAAAGGTTTTGGAACAATACAACCGAGGTTTTAAACCGCTGGACAACAGTAGGGCAAGTTACCGATATTCCAAAAGTGGTTTATGGGGATAATTATTCTAATGGTTCTGCTATCCCAATCAGCGCAAATGTGGAAAGTGGGGCTTATGCTAAATTAAAAACGGCAAGTTTAGGTTATAGAATTCCTGCAAGGTATCTTTCTAAAGTTGGTATTTCTTCTATACGCATTTATGCCCAGGGATATAACTTATATACTTTAACCAAATACAAAGGCTCTGACCCGGAAATTTCAAGTAACGGCAACTCGAACACAGCTCCCGGTGATGACAGAAATTCTGTTCCATCAGGAAGAACATTCACCTTCGGTATCAATGTTGGCTTTTAACGATAACAAAAATGAAATTTAAAAATAAAAATACCCGATATATAATACAGGCATCAATATTAAGCCTTACACTTTCGCTAACTACTTCCTGTAAAAAAAATTACTTAGATACCGTTCCTGTAACCAGCTTTTCGCCGGTAACTGCATTTAATACACCTGCCCGGATGCTTGCACAAATAAATGCTTTGTATGAGCAGTTAAAAAGCGGTTACCTTTTAGGCGGACGTTATGAGGTTTACGGCGAATTAAGGGCAGATGATTTTATCAATGCCAAATCTAACGCCGTTACCGGTTTAGATACCTGGAACCAAAATGTAAACTCAGGGTCAAACGAAGTAAAATACACCTGGCAATATGCTTATATTGTTATCAACAGTTGTAACGTGTTTTTACAAGGGTTAAGTGATAATCCAAATGTACTTGATGCAACAACTACTGCACAGTATGCTGCTGAAGCTAAATTTGTAAGGGCTTATGCTTATTTATTATTAGTACAGCTTTATGCCCAACCTTTTACAGCAAATAACGGTGCGGGTTTAGGATTGCCATTAAGGCTTAAAGCAGAATCGGGGACAGGCGATAATAATTTGGCCCGAAGCACAGTAGCGCAAGTTTATCAGCAGATATTAAGTGATTTAAATACAGCCGAAGCCGGTTTACCTTTAGCCTATACCTCTGCCGCACTTAATACATCGCGTGCACAAAGAAATACAGCAGTAGCTTTAAAAACTAGGGTTTATTTAAATATGGGCGATTACGCTAATGTTATAAAAGAAGCAAGCAAAATTGTTACACTTTCCGGAACTTCTTATCAGGCTACCAGTGGCGTAAATAATAAATTAGAAACAAGTGATGTTACCGTCTTTAACAGTAGCTATACCGGGCCGGAAGCAATCCTCACCATGATCTTCACTCCAAACGATCAGCCCGGCTCTCAGTTTGCCTTAGGTTCTTATTATACTCCGGGCACAGAATACTGGCTAAACCCAACCGCAACAATTGCCGATCCGGTTTATAGCAGTACAACTTCAACAGATACACGCAAAAGTTTATTGCTTGTTTCCGGCGGGCATACTTATTTAAATAAATGGAAAACAAGCCAGTCTCCGTTTACGGATTATATCCCTGTGATCCGTTATGCTGAAATTATGTTAAACTACGCTGAAGCTGCTGCCCGTACCGGAGATTTGGTTACCGCAACAAGTTTGTTAAATGCAGTGCGTCATCGTTCTGATCCAACCTATGTTTTCTCTCCTACAGCAGTTTCAACTCAGGCAGCATTAGTGAATACGATACTTGCTGAGAGAAGGATTGAATTACTTGGTGAAGGTTTTAAATCATTTGATTTGATGCGTTTACAGCAGCCACTTCCTGCTAAGTCCGGCCCTCCGGGAAATGCACCTACCGTAGCGCCAACCGCTCCAAATTATATCTGGCCTATTTCTGGGGATGAATTGGCATTGAACAAACTTTGTCAGCCTAATCCGTAAAAAATAACGGTTACTTTTCCAACACAATCTCAACCCGAAGATTCCTAACCGCTTCTTCGGGTTTTTTGTTGTCATACAGCGGGTGTTTTCCGCCCAGGCCAAAGCAGCGCATCCGTTCACTGGCGATGCCGTGGTTTAACAAAAAGTTTTTAATGGCCCAGGCGCGTCTTTCGGACAGGCGTTGCAGATAGCGTTCATCGGTAAAAACATTGGCGTTGGTGTGGCCGATGATCTGGATTTTCCAGTCTTTTTCCTGCTCCAAAAAACGGAGCAAGCGGTTTAAATCTGAGCCGGAAGTGTTGACGATAACCGCACTGTTCGGCAAAAAGCGGATGTTATAAAAGATGATATGTGCGTCTGCTTGCAGTTTTTGCAATTGGTAATTTTGCAGTTGTGATACTGTTTTTACCGGCAAAAAATCATTGAGCAAAACGTAGCCTTGCTTATCAATGGCAACGGTATAATTGCTTCCCGAAGGAATTTTAAAGCTAAACTTTCCGGATAAAGAATCGGAAACTGCCGTTGCTACAGCTTTTCCGGAAGTGTCTTCCACCGTAATGGCGGCACGTAGCGGTTGCATGCTTCTTTTATCACTAATAATTCCGGAAACAACCAAGGGTGGAATTTGCGACGGCAATATCTTTTGCAGTTTGGATGTGAACGTAAACCCTTTTCCGCCGGGATAAATATTGTCAACCACCAAAATATAATTTTCGCCCTGCTGTACTTCAATCGGTTTGGAAAAGCTTTTCCCCGGTCCGGGCGATGTAAAGCTTTCGGTATAACCATCTTTTAATCCTGTTTTCCCGCTCACCGAAAAATCGTTCCGGCTGTTATTGGTGCGTATCGGATGGTTATAATCTATCGTGCTTTCGGTCGCGTTAAAAGTTTTCTCTTTAAAAAGCATCCAATCATAATCATCCTCAACAGAAACCGGCGCAATCTCAAAAGTCAAAAAACCATCGGCCGGAACAGTTAAGCTGAACCAGCTTGTGTTCCGCTCTTTTTCAAATAAGTAGCTTGTGTTGCTCTTCTTTTTTTTATAGTATTCCTGCTTTCGGCCAAAACCGACAGCCGAATTTTTAAAAACGTATTTCTGGTTTACGTTGAGGCTGACCGCTTCGGCATAATCGCCTTTTAACAGCATGTTCTGGCTGCTCACTTTTAAACTGATCAACCCAAAAACCACCACAAGCAGCCATTTGCAACTCATTTTTTATCCACACTGTAAATGCCGGGTCCAATAAACAACAGGCCCAGAAACATAATGGCATCTTCAATAGCATGTGCCGCGCCTTGTAAACCGTCGCCTTTGCCTAAATGCATCAGTGCAGCAATGATTAAATTGATGACCAAAAGGATGCAAACCGGGCGAAATGCTAAACCGATGATCAGCAGCAAGCCGCCAAAAGTTTCGGTAGCGGCAGCCATAAACCCCCAAAAAGCGGGCGCAAAACCAATGCCCACGCCTTTCATCGCACCGCCCAATTTCCCCCAAAGTTCTGGTCCGCCGGCTAATTTGGGTACGCCATGATAAATAAACATGATGCCTAAACCGATGCGGATCAGCAAAAGGCCTAAATTTTTATACTTCCCTAAGTTCTCAAAAATTGCCATTTTAAATGTAATTTGCGGTGGTATGCTGTTTTTGCACAGCTAAATTTAGTGTTTTTCCGAAGATCAAAGCCTGGTTATTGGGAATATGCCCGGCCGGAAGATTAAAACAAACCGGATAATCATATTCTTTAACCACATCAAAAATAATTTCTTCGGCGGTTTGCCCAAACGGTATTTCGTTGTCTTTCAGTTCGGTAAAGCCGCCAACCATTAAACCGGCCAGGTTTTTCAATTTTCCGGCGCGTTTTAAGGTTCGCATCATCCGGTCAATATTGTACAGATATTCGCCTACATCTTCTATAAACAAAATTTTTCGGTCGTAATCCAGATCAGAAACAGAGCCGGAAACCGCAGCCAACAAAGCCAAATTCCCGCCAACTAAAATTCCCTGCGCTTCGCCTTCGCGGTTTAGTTTTTCTGCGGAAAAATGATAGCTGAATTCTTCTCCAAACAAAGCTTTTCTTAAGGTTTCCAACGATGCTGCTGTTCCGTCGGGAATGGTTACCGGCATTTGTCCGTGGATGCTTTGCAAACCAAAAACCGAAAAAACATGTGTGTGCAAAACGGTAATATCGCTAAAACCGATGATCCATTTTGATGCTTCTTTTATCGGCATAAAATCTACCTCGTCAATGATCCGGATCGTACCGTAACCGCCGCGTGCCGCAAAAATGGCTTTGATGCTTTTATCTTTAATAAATCGTTCTAAATCTGCTGCACGCAAAGTATCGTTGCCCGCAAATTGGTGGTAAGAAGCTACCATTGTTTCGCCCAAAACCACTTCCAGCCCCCAAGATTCTAAAAGCGCGATTGCATCCGTCATCGCGTGCGGCAACTTCTTGGCCGGACAAGTGAGGGCAACTTTATCACCTTTTTTGAGGAATGGTGGCTGGATGATCTTCATATAATTCAAACCAAATTTTAAGGGCAGCCAAATTGGCTTATCTTTGCAAATTAAAAAATATCCCGCAAATACTTTGGAAGATCATCAGATAAAAAGATATACCGTAACCGCTGCCTTGCCTTACACCAACGGGCCGGTGCACATTGGCCATTTGGCCGGCGTTTATATCCCGGCCGATACCTACGTGCGCTACCTTCGCCTTAAAGAAAAAGACGTGATTTTTGTATGCGGATCTGACGAGCATGGCGTTCCAATCACCTTAAAAGCGCGAAAAGAAGGTGTTTCTCCGCAGGAAGTGGTGGACAAATACCACAAAATCATTGGCGATTCTTTCAGCGATTTTGGGATTTCTTTTAATATTTATCATCGCACATCTTCGGCAACGCACCATGAAACGGCGGCTGGATTTTTTAGGAATTTGTATGATAAACACGTTTTTACCGAAGAATCAACCGAGCAATATTACGATGAAAGCGCGCAGCAGTTTCTGGCTGATCGTTATATTGTAGGAACTTGCCCGGTTTGTGGCAACGAAAATGCTTACGGCGACCAGTGCGAAAAATGCGGCACTTCTTTAAACCCAACGGATCTGATCAATCCGCATTCTACCTTATCCGGACAACCGCCGGTGCTACGCAAAACCACCAACTGGTTTTTGCCGCTGGATAAAATGCAGCCCGAAATTGAAGCGTATATTGAAAGCCGGAAAACGTGGCGGCCAACAGTTTTTGGTCAGTGTAAATCCTGGTTAAACGGCGGTTTGCAGCCACGCGCCATGACGCGCGATTTGGAATGGGGCGTAAAAGTTCCGGTTAAAGGTGCAGATGGCAAAGTTTTATATGTTTGGTTTGATGCGCCGATCGGTTATATTTCGGCAACGAAAGATTTGTTGAACGCCAATCTTTCCACAGAAAAAAAAGAAGAATACTACATCAAAAATATACCGGTAAAAGAAGCATCGTGGGAAGATTACTGGAAATCGGAAGAAACCAAACTGGTGCATTTTATCGGGAAAGATAACATTGTTTTCCATTGCATTATTTTTCCGGCGATGTTGATGGCGCACGGCGAATATCATCTGGCCAACCAGGTTCCGGCAAACGAGTTTTTAAATCTGGAAGGCGATAAAATTTCTACTTCCAGAAATTGGGCGGTTTGGTTGCCGGAGTTTTTAAAGGATTTCCCCGGAAAGCAGGACGTGCTGCGTTATGTTTTGACTTCGGCTGCGCCGGAAACCAAAGACAATGATTTTACCTGGAAAGATTTTCAGGCGCGCAACAACAACGAACTGGTTGCGATTTATGGCAATTTCATCAACCGCGTGCTTGTTTTATCGCATAAATATTTTGGTGGAAAAGTGATGCCGCTTGGCATTTTATCCCAACAAGACCAAGAAGTAATCGAACAATTAAAAGAATTTCCGGATAAAATTGGCAATGCTTTGGAAAATTACCGTTTCCGCGAAGCATTGGCCGAGTTTATGAACCTGGCACGCGTGGGCAACAAATATCTGGCCGATGAAGAACCTTGGAAACTGATTAAAACAGACCCGGAACGCGTGCAAACCGTTTTAAACATTGGCCTGCAACTGGCCGCCAACTTGGCCATTTTATCACAACCGTTTTTGCCAAATAGTGCCGATGCTTTGTTTACCATGCTAAATTTGTCAACACAAAATTGGGACAAAGCCGGAACAGCCGATTTACTGCCCGAAGGACATGCTTTAGGTGAAGCAAAATTGCTGTTTGAAAAGATAGAAGATGCGCAGATAGAAGCGCAAATACAAAAACTATTGAACACCAAAATGGAAAACGAACAGGTAAAACTGCCTTTGATCGAAGCAAAACCAAACATTACTTTCGAGCAATTTGCTGCTTTGGATATTCGTGTAGGAACGATTTTGGCGGCCGAAAAAGTAGCCAAAACAAAAAAATTATTGAAATTAAGTATTGATACAGGTTTAGACCAGCGAACGGTTGTTTCGGGCATTGCCGAATATTTTGAACCGGAAGCCATCATCGGCAAACAAGTCAGCATTTTGGTAAACCTGGAGCCGCGCGAAATCAAAGGAATTTTATCACAAGGCATGATTTTAATGGCCGAAAATCCCGAAGGAAAACTTAGTTTTGCAACACCAGCGGAAGCGTTTGGGAATGGCAGCGTGATACGATAGTTTAAATTGGTCCCGTAGTTCAACGGATAGAATAGAAGTTTCCTAAACTTTAGATATGGGTTCGATTCCCGTCGGGACCACAAATATTAAGCCCTAATTACTTGATTTGAAGTCGTTAGGGCTTTTGTTTTACAGTGAAATGATTATTAAAAAGTAATTGGGCAATAACCGTTTTTTATAATTGGTTAACAACTGATCATCTTAATTCTTAGCCAATAGTTAATATTGTAATTCAAATAAGCTTTGCTTATCTATGAAACGTACGTAGTTCGTAATTATCTGATTAATAAAGGGTTTTTGCTTATTTTGTAAATGGACATAACTAAAAATTGGCTTTCAAGAGCTTTTGCACTATTAGACAATAGCTTGCAACCTGTACCTCAAGAAATGAATGAAATTGATTGGAAAGAAAGCCTTTCACCAAAAGGAGAAAAACTTGCCCAGCATTTATCGGCCTTTGCAAATAATCCAGGAGGCGGAATTTTAGTTTTTGGAATTGAAGATAAATCAGGAATTGTAATAGGAATTAATCAACAAGATGCAGAAAACATAATGGGGAAATTAAGTTCTGTTGGACGAGATTCATTAGATCCAATGGTAATCATTGATCATTCAATTGAATTATATCAAGATAAGCCATTATTATTTGTTTATATTAAAGAATCATCAATTAAGCCTGTTCATTTTAAATCAAAATCAATTGAAGAATCATATATTCGAACAGGGGGAACTACCAGAAAAGCATCTCGACAGGAAGTAGGAGGATTTATGCTAAATAGCAAGACTCCACAGTTTGAAGAATTACATTCTTCAAAGGTAAAATCAGAATTTGAGGTATTAACAATTCTCGATTATAAAACAATATTTAAGCTACTTGAAAAGCCTGTTCCATCAAATATCGAAGGAATATTATATTTGATGGAACATGAGAAAATGATTGAAAAAGTAGATGGGGTGGGATATTATATTACCAACTTTGGAGCCTTATCTGCGGCTAATAATCTCCTTGATTTTGATCATTTAGCTAGAAAAACAATTAGGCTAATTAGATATAAGGGCTTAAATAAGAATGAAACTATTAAAGAATTTCCTGGCTCAAAAGGTTATGCAATTGGATTTGAAGGGCTAATTGATTTTGTAAAACAGCTACTTCCATCAAGTGAAATCATAAAATCTGCTTTTAGGGCCGAATTATCTATCTATCCTGAAATTGCACTTAGAGAATTATTTGCAAATGCTTTAATTCATCAAGATTTTACTATAAAAGGTACAGGCCCTGTGATTGAAATATTTGATGATCGAATTAGTATTACTAATCCAGGAAGGTTATTGCCAACTAAAAAAATCGAAAGATTAATAGGAACTACTCCTGAATCGCGAAATGAAGTTTTAGCTTCTTCATTTCGTAGATTTAGTATTTGTGAAGAAAGAGGGTCTGGTTTTACTAAAACTGTTTCAGCTATAGAATTTTACGGATTGCCACCACTTAAAATTGAAGAGTTAGAAAATTCTTTTAGAGTTACAATGTACGTTCCAAAGGCATTTGCTCAGCTAACAGAGCAAGAACGAATAGAAGCTTGTTATCAACATAGTATTGTAAGATATCTAAGTAGTGGTAGTATGAATAATACAAGTCTTAGAGAGCGTTTTAAAATGAGTGAACGGCAACGGCCTCAAGTATCAATTGTTATTAAAAATGCTTTAATTCAAGGGAGAATTAAACCTAAAGATCCCTTAAATGCTTCAACAAAATATGTTGAATACATTCCATATTGGGGATAAGCCTGCTTAATTAGAAATCTGTTATTTTTATAACCAATTGATTTACAGGTGTTTTTTGCTTAATTAAGAAAACGACAAAGAACATTAATGGTAAAATTTTAACTACTTATGATGAAAAGGCATTAAAGTGTTAAAAGCCATCATACTTCTTTTACGACACCAATTCCAACAACCCCTCTTTCCCCAACCCATTAAAAAACAAATTCCCAGTTTTTACCAGCTCATTGGTCAGTTTGTTTTTATGTTGTTGCAACAGCATAATTTTTTCCTCCACCGTATCCGGACAAATCAACCGCACGGCAACAATATTTTTATCCTGACCGATACGGTGGCAACGGTCAATAGCCTGGTTTTCTACCGCCGGGTTCCACCAAGGGTCAACTAGGTAAACATAATCGGCTTCCGTTAGATTTAAACCGGTGCCGCCGGCTTTTAGGCTAATTAGGAAAACGCGGGTTTCCACGTCGTTCTGGAATTTTTCGATCACGGCTTGCCGTTTGCGCGTTTGTCCGGTTAAATAAGCAAAGCTGATGCTTCTTTTGACCAATTCTTCCCGTATCAGTTCCAGCATTGAAACAAACTGCGAGAACACCAATATTTTATGCTGATGGATTTTGCCTGCTATTTCCTCCAGCAAAAATTCAATTTTGGCAGAAGCATTTCCCGGCATTTTTTCGCCTTTGAGC
>NZ_CALMAT010000063.1:0-3288 GCF_937859865.1 uncultured Mucilaginibacter sp. | reverse complement strand
GCAGTTGCGGCGAATCACAAATTTGCCGGAGCCGCGTAATTCCTTTCAGCACGTGCATCGCGCTTTTTTTCAATTCGTCGCCGGTTGTGGCCGAAATATAATCACGGAATTCCTTTTCGTAAGCCTCATAAATGTTGCGCTGTTCAGGCTTCATTTCGCAATACAAAACCATCTCTGTTTTTTCGGGAAGTTCGGCCGCAACCTGCTGCTTGGTCCGGCGCAGCATAAACGGGTTTATTTTGTGTTGCAATTCTGCCGTGCGTTTGCTGCTTTTAAATTTGTCAATCGGTTCGGAATACAGCCGTTTAAAGTACGATTTGCTGCCCAGCAAACCCGGACAGGCGAAGGATAACTGACCGAACAAATCAAACGTATTATTTTCCACAGGCGTGCCGGTTATCACTATTCTGTTTTTGGATTTTAACAAACACGCCGCTTTGTAACGTTGCGATTCCGGGTTTTTAATTTGCTGCGATTCATCCAAAAACACGTAATTAAAAACGTAATCTTTTAAAAAGTTAATGTCAGCAAGCAGCGTTCCGTAAGAAGTTAGGATCACTTCGTATTGGTTAAAATCCTGTGCGCTTTTAATCCTGTCCGCACCGTAAATTGTTAAAACGCGAATGGTTGGCGCAAACTTTTCTATCTCCTGCTGCCAGTTAAAAATCAGCGAAGTTGGTACGATCAGCAAGTTGGTATTTTGCTTTACCTTTTTCCGCAGCGATAAAATAAAGGCGATAATTTGCACCGATTTCCCCAAACCCATATCGTCGGCCAAACAGCCGCCAAAATTAAAATCATCCAAAAAGTTGAGCCAGCTTAAACCCTGCTGCTGGTACGGCCGAAGTTCGCCCCGAAATTCTTCGGGAACGGATACTGTTTTTACCGCATTAAAATTGGTGAGCTTTTGCTGATAATTGCTGATCTCGGCTTTTACGTTTTCGTCCAGCATTTGCGCATCAAAAAGCTGCCCGATCAAAGCATAATTGCTTTTAGAAATCCGCAAGTTATCATCACCCTCAACCTCGCCCGAATTAAAATAATGGTTAAATTTTTCAATCCATTCATCAGGCAAAATCCCTAATGTGCCGTCGTCTAAATGCACGTATTTTGTCCGGTTTTTTACGGCACGATAAATTTGCTTTAACGTAGCTTTCGTTTTGCCAAAACGCGCATTGATGTTGCTGTTAAACCAATTCGTGCCGCTCAAAACCCGGATCGTAATCTTTACTTTATTTGGGTTTAACTGATTGCTTTCCAGCTCATTAAAACCCAGAATAGTGATGTTGTGCCTTTGCCATTCCTCAAAAACATTCAAAAACCAGTCTTCCTGCAAAAAGCGTTTTTTATGCAGGTAAAAATAGTGCAGCGGATCGGCCAACTGCTCTTCAAAATACGGATGTTGTTTAATCAGCAAGGCCGTAAACTGGTCTTCTTCCTCCTCATCGCGCGGCACCTGAAACTCTTTTCCCTGCGCATCAACCGTATAAATGAGTTTTTTGGTGCGGATGGAAATTTCTACTTCGCCGTAACGCATCACCGGGATAATCATCACGTGCGCACCAAAATCCGAAAGGTAAATGATTTTTTCTTTCTCCTGGCCGAAGCCTTCCTTTTGTAACTGAACAGGTGTTGCTGCTGGAATATGCGGGTAATTTACGCTAATCTTTTCCTCCAGTTTTGACAGCAATTGATTTTTAAACTCCTGAAATTTAGAAACATGCACCAACAAGTTCTCGTGCTTTTTGCTCAACAAAGCAATCACATTTAAAGCTTGCAGATTGTTGACCAAATACAATTTTTCTTCAACCCGGATAAAATACGTAAACCAGATGGGAAGATCTTTTAAGGCATAAACTTGCTGATCAATTTCAACACTGCCCGAAAGTTCAAAAAATTGCTCTTTCGCCTGAACGGTCAGTTTTGGTTCATCTTTTAACAAAGCAACAGCAGCCGGAAAGATGGACGAAGCCGTAATGTTTTCCGAAATTTCGTTGTCGTGATAATAAAACTCGTAACCTAAGGGATTTTTAACGATGGCTTTTAAAGCGGAAATATCAGCCTCACTCACTTCTTTTTGCTGGTGGTTTTGGAATTTATGGACAGCCGTGTAAAACTTCAAATGCTCGCCGTCATCCGTTTTCCAGATAAAATCCAACGGCGGCATCAGCGTTAACGGGTTTTTAATTTTGTCTTCTTTCGTCCGTTGGCTTTGGTACAATTCGATCAACAAATATTTATAATATTTATGCTGTTTGAGGACAACGCAAACGACTTGGTCTTCGGCTACCGTTGGAACCGAATCATCCACAATTATGGATTTCAACAGGTTCAGGCTTTCTTTGGTTACCGGAAGCAGTTCCGGCGATTTTGAGCTAACCTTTAACTGTTTATCTTCAAAATTGATCTTGAAAAATTGGTTCAAGTCCGTTTCCTGTTCCAAACCGTAATCTGCCGCAAACTTTTTCAGTCTTTCGTGGCGTAATTGATCGTCATAAAAAACGCGTAAATCTTCTTTTTTCAGGATCGCGGTTAATACGATTGCCTGGTGTTCGCATAAAAATTCGTGTTGGGTTTTGCAGTTGCAGGTTAAAAACAACGTTCCGGCTTCCTGGATTACCGTTACCGGCAAAAAATCCTGCTTGTTGCGCAAATTGGTAAAAATGCCGTGGCTGAGTTCAATGGCCGTTGGAAAAATGTAATGGTACGCAACCGGATCGGGAACCACGCTAACGGAAGTATGACGGGAAATAAGCAGCTCCGTTAAATCCGGTATCGTTAAGTCTCGTAAAACGACTTGACCTTTTCGCTGATTGTTTTCCTGATCGAATTGCTTGCCCACCTAAAATTTAAACTGTAAATATCCGAAGCAAACTTACTTTTTTAAAACGTTCCACCTCGCCACATAACCTGTGGTATTTTCAAAAAGCACTTTGTAATAATTGGTGCCCCGTTCTAAAACCGCAACTTCCGAATTGGTTGGGATCACTTTGATAATTTCCGAACCGTAGTTATCAAACTTCCGCATGTTGATTACACCGGTTTCGTTTGCCCGCAAATAAGTGGTATAAGGCAGCGATGCTTCTTTTATCGGCTGTTTTTCAGTGCTTTGTGTTTCGATAATAGGTTTAGTTTGATTCAAACTGCCATCAATAGCCGGACTGCCCATACTGTTTTTATCGGCATAAATTTGAGGTGGCAAAATTGGTTTTTGTTGGGAAGGAACAACTTCGGAAGTATCAATAACCGCAATTTTAGGAGGCACACTTTTGGCAAAAACTTTTGCGC
>NZ_CALMAT010000062.1 GCF_937859865.1 uncultured Mucilaginibacter sp. | reverse complement strand
ATTGCCAGAAGCATGAGCCGTAAGGGCAATTGCTGGGACAACGCTGTAGCAGAAAAGTGAAATAGTCAAGACTTAATCTGACAGTTGCGAAAAAAAAGTAACTTTAAAAACAGATTAAATAATGACAACACAAGCAAAGATCATCAAAAACAAGTTGGGCATATTGGAGCTTGCCCAGCATTTGGGCAACGTGTCACAAGCCTGTAAAGTGATGGGCTATTCGCGTGATAGCTTTTACCGGTTCAAAGAACTGTACGATCAGGGAGGCGAACTTGCTCTTCAGGAAATTAGTCGCAGAAAGCCCGTATTAAAGAACCGGGTTGAAGAGCACGTAGAAAAAGCAGTTGTTGAAATGGCGATAGAACAACCAGCTTTGGGCCAGTTACGTGTATCCAATGAACTCAAAAAGCAAGGTGTCCCGGTTTCACCTGGTGGCGTAAGAAGTATCTGGTTAAGGCATGATCTGCATACGTTTAAACTCCGTTTGAAAGCCTTAGAAGCAAAGTCAGCGCAGGAAGGGTTGGTATTGACAGAGGCACAGGTTGTGGCTTTGGAAAAGGCCAAAGAGGAAAAGAAAGCGCATGGTGAAATAGAGACCCATCATCCCGGCTATCTCGGATCACAGGATACTTATTATGTAGGAAATATTAAAGGCGTTGGCCATATCTATCAACAAACTTATATTGATACCTATGCAAAAATTGCTTTTACCAAGCTGTATGACCGTAAAAATGCTTTGGTAGCAGCGGAAATGCTGAATGACAAGGTGGTGCCTTTTTATGAACAGCACGACCTGAGGTTGCTTAGAATACTCACAGACCGGGGAACCGAATATTGTGGTGTAAGAGACCAGCACGAGTTTCAGCTATACTTGGCCACCCCGAGATATTGACCATACTAAAACCAAAGCTAAAAGCCCCCAGACCAATGGTATTTGTGAGCAGTTCCACCGCACCATTCAGGATGAGTTTTATGCGATTGCATTTCGTAAAAAAATCTACCGTAGCATCGCTGAACTACAGGCCGACCTGGATAGGTGGATGTACAATTACAATAACGAACGAACACATACCGGAAAGTACTGTTTCGGTAAAACACCCATGCAAACATTCATTGACAGCACTCCGTTAGCAAAAGAAAAGTTGTTGGAAACATTGGCCGAAGACCAGATTCTTCAAGGCCTTCCCAAAAAGGGCATAGAAGAATCTGAGTCAATGCATTTAGATGAGAAATGGTTATATTCACAAATTCCATCTGACAATCTTTAAAAACATACAACTGTCAGATCAAGTTGTGGCTATTACACTTTAGGTGGGCTGTCACCCATGATGTGGAAATGTGGACAGCAGCCCAAAGCACAACCCGACGCTCCTCCTGACCACATTCCCACACCCTGTTTTAACAACAATAACGAAACCGAAAAACTAATAACCTGAGTTCGATTAATCAAAAGGCGGTCATCTGATTAGAGGAGACT
>NZ_CALMAT010000061.1 GCF_937859865.1 uncultured Mucilaginibacter sp. | reverse complement strand
GATATCATCAACCTGACTGCCTTGTTGAACAAAGCCTGGGGACATTATTATTTCTCGCCAAACACGTTTAACTCTACTTCCAGCGTTGGTTTATCAAAAGCGGTTACGCCAAGTGCTGCAAACGCTTCAACTACGTATCCGATTTACACTTTCCGCGATCCGGGCGTTCCTTATGCGGTTGACCCTTTTGCTTCAAGATGGCAAATGCAATTTGGTTTGCGTTACAGTTTTTAATGCTTCTTTTAGCACCTAAAAAACCGGCAGTTTAATTACTGCCGGTTTTTTTGTTTGCTGTCGTTCCGATCCAAAGAGAGAAATCTTCTTCAAAATTTTAGGTGATAAAAGAAGTATCAGAAATATGTTTTCTCATTCCAAACAAAGAAAATTTACTTCAAATTTTGGGTGGTAAAAGAAGCATCGGGTTGAAAGAAGATTTCGGAATGACAACGCGTAGTTTCCAAAAGGTTGTTCAAAGAATTTTAGGCGGTAAAAGAAGCATTACTCAACAACAACCGCTGGTTTGCTATAATACTTTTTGCGGAACCAAAAGGCCACATTCACCAAAGCAATCAAAGCAGGAACTTCAACCAAAGGGCCAATTACGCCGGCAAAAGCTTCGCCCGAATTGATGCCAAACACGCCGATGGCAACGGCAATGGCCAATTCAAAATTGTTGCCGGTAGCGGTAAACGCAATCGAAGTGGTTTTGGAATAATCGGCACCAAAAGATTTCCCGATAAAAAAACTGAACACAAACATGATGGCAAAGTAAACCACCAGCGGAATGGCAATGCGTAAAACATCCATTGGAATGCGTACAACTAATCCGCCTTTTAAACTAAACATCACCACAATGGTAAACAGTAACGCAATTAACGTAACCGGCGAAATTAAAGGGACATACTTTGTTTGAAACCAGTTTTCGCCTTTTACTTGGATCAAAAAGTAACGGCTGATAATGCCTAAAGCAAAAGGAACACCGAGATAAATGCCTACGCTTTTTGCTATTTGGCTAATCGAAATATTTACTTCCAATCCTTTTAAACCAAGCATTGGCGGTAAAACGGTAATGAAAATATAGGCATAAAAAGAGTATAGCAAAACCTGGAAAATGCTGTTTAATGCAATTAGCCCGGCGGCGTATTCGCGGTTTCCTTCGGCCAGTTCGTTCCAAACTACCACCATTGCAATGCAACGCGCCAGGCCAATCAAAATCAGGCCAACCATATAATGCGGATAGTTGTGCAACAAAGTTATCGCCAGCAAAAACATCAATATGGGCCCAACAATCCAATTCAAAACCAAAGAAGCGGCCAATACTTTGGTGTCTTTAAAAACTTCGCCCAGGTTTTCATATTTTACTTTTGCCAGCGGCGGGTACATCATCAAAATCAAACCGATGGCCAAAGGGATATTGGTTGTCCCGCTAGAAAAAGAATTGATAAAGCCTGCAGAAGAAGGCACGAAATAACCGATGGCCACACCGGCAAGCATCGCCAGGAAAATCCAAAGTGTTAAAAAGCGGTCTAAAAAACCTAACTTTTTTCGTCCTGCCGCCGGTGCACAATTGTTGGCGCTCATGGGTTGATGTTTTGCTTTACAAAATTTTCAGCATAAACTTTGATTAGGTTTCGTACTTTTCTAAACTCATCCAACACTTCTTCCGGGCTGCCTTGGGCTTTTGCCGGATCAGGAAAATTTTGGTGGAAGCGTTTTACGTTTCCGGGAAAAAACGGACAAGCTTCATTTGCATTATCGCAAACCGTGATTACATCATCAAAAGGAATATCTGCATATTCATCCACATGGTTTGATGTATGCTGGGAAATATCAATTCCGTCTTCGGCCATCACCTCAATCGCTTTTGGGTTTACGCCATGCGTTTCAATTCCGGCGCTGTAAATTCTGGCTTTACCATCCGAAAAATAACGTAAATAACCTTCGGCCAACTGGCTGCGGCAACTGTTGCCGGTGCATAATACCAAGATGTTTTTCATGTTAGCAGCAACTGTTTTTTTGTTGGATGGATTTAGCAGCAATCGAACCAAAATATTCTTGCAGTTTTGCAAAAGCCTGTTCGTCCACGCAATAACAAATGGCGTTTCCTTCGATATTGCCTTTTATTAAACCGGCATTCTTCAGTTCTTTTAAATGCTGCGAAATGGTTGGTTGCGCCAGCGGCAGTTCGTTTACAATATCGCCGCAAATGCAAGTCTTCACACTTAACAAATACTCAATAATAGCTACGCGCGCCGGGTGCCCCATTGCTTTTGCCATCAGCGCAATTAGGTTTTGCTGTTCGCTAAAGTGTTCAGTTTTAGTAATGCCCATATTTTAATATCGCAATATTACGATAAAGATTAATATAAAAGAAAGCATACTTCTTTTATCGGCATAAAATCAGTGTTGATTGCAATAAACAAAACAGGCCGCCTTATTGGGCGGCCTGTTTTAAACCCTGTTTAAATTAGGATCAAGGTTTTTCTACTTTTTTTACATGCTTCACTTTTGTGCCGCTGTAGTGCTTGTGTTTGCTGAAAACATTGTGCAGTTTTTGCGGAACGGTTGTTGTTTTTTTAACTTTTACTTCATCTTTTGCCACTTTTTCTTGAGCAAAAGAAGCCACGGAAAGGGCGCAAACCAGCACTGACAATAACGCTTTTTTCATAAGTTGATAATTTAATTTAAACCGGTTCATACGGTTTTTTTAGCTCTTGGTTTAGTTTATTGGAAAAAATTTATCCTTGCTTTAAGCACAAGCAACCTAAAAGCCCACAATTTTAACAGTCTTTATAATGCTTGTAACAATAGTAGATGCTTCTTTTATCCCTATTTTTTACTTGTGCAAAATTTTAAACTTGTAATCTTGTTTTGCAGTTTTTATTGTTGATAGCCGACAAACAAAAACCAAGCTTTGCAGCTAATAGCATTACGTTAAACACAAACGGTTTTTAAAAAATGGGTTACCCGCGCTTTTCATTGTTTTACAAGTTGGTTTTGCTTTGCCTCTATTTCCTGTTTTTGGTTGTGCCGAAAATGGCAGCCGGGCAAGAAAATATACCGGTAAAAACAGCATCCGATTCGGCCAAAACCACGCTTCCGCCCAAAGCTGCCGCTGCAAACCAAGTTGTTCCGGATACTTTGCTTTTTCGTATCGCGCAGGCAAAAAACGCCATCGAGCAAATCAATTCGCATAACAAAACCGGCTACAACCTGGAACAAATCCGTACCGAACTGCCGGAAGTACAAGCCAACGTTGCGGAAATAAAAGAAGACATGGTTGGCTCGACACGCATTATCGAAACAAAAACATTGCTGAGCTACCAGAATATTTTAAAAAACGAACAAAGCCGTTTGTCCGATTGGCGCGCCACGCTTTCGGCTTACAACAGTAATTTGAGGCAGATGTCGCAGCAAATTGTCCGTTTTAGTGCCGATACCATTTTATCTACTGCCGGAAACGACACCACGCAAGAAAGCCTTTACAGCAGCCAACTGCAAAACCTGCGCCTGCAACTGCAACAAACGGGCAAAACCACTACGGCAAGTTTAGACAGTGTAGGCAAAGTGCTGGCCCAGGTTTCTTCACTTTATTTTGAGATGAACGACTTGCAGGCCAACATCCGCGAAAGGTTAAAAGCAACCGACCAAAACGCGTTTAGCAAAGAATCGCCTTATCTATGGTCGGCACCGCCTGTTACCACCACTACCAATTTGGGCAACTTGTTCCGCTCTTCTTACCAGGGGCAAAACCGTGTTTTGTCTTACTTCATCAACAACACCTGGGACAACCGGCTGCTGCTCATGCTATTTGGCATTGCTTTTTTTATCTGGGTTTTTCGCAATTTCAAAGCCGTCAACAAGCTCCCGGCAAACCCCAAACTTACCGGCTTAAAATTTAGCTACATTAGTGCCGTTCCGGTTTTGGCCACGCTGATTGTGGTGTTGAGCCTGGCACCGCTATTTGAGCCAAACTCGCCGCCCTCCTACATCGAACTTGTACAGTTTGTGCTGCTGGTAGTGCTTACGCTGTTTTTCCGTAAACGCCTCAATCCGCAAAAGTTTAAGTTCTGGCTGCTTATTTCGGCTTTTTATGCAACCATAACGGTTACGGTTACGGTGCTTAATTATGGCTTAATTTTAAGAAGCGTGCTTATCCTGCTCAACCTGGGCTCTGTTTATCTGGGTTTTGTTTTTTATAAAAGGATAGACCGCGTGGTAATCGCCAAAAAATATTTAAAACCGGTAACCGGCATTTTCTTTTTGCTAAACGGGCTGGCGGTGCTGCTCAACCTTTTTGGCCGTATCAGTCTGGCAAAAGTTTTCAGCCAAACCGCTATTGCTTCGCTTACTCAAATTGTCGGGCTGGCAGTTTTAGTACACATTTTATCCGAAGCGTTTGAACTGCAGACCCGTATAAGTTCTTCAACAAAAGGCATTTTCTCGAAAATCAATTTTAGCAAAGTCCGCAAAGCTTTCCGCAAGGCACTTTCCATCGTGGCCGTTTTGCTTTGGCTTCTGGTGTTCTTTATCAACCTCAATTTCTCTGGCGCATTATTTTCTATTGTTGAAACGATGCTCTACAAGCAACACGCTCTGGGCAGTATCAATTATACACTTGGAAACATCCTGCTTTTTGGTATCATTATTTACTTGTCTAACTGGCTGCAAAAAAACATCGGCATTTTGCTGGGTGAAGAAAGTTCGGCTTTTATGGGTAAAACCGAACATAAAAGTTCTAAGTTGGCACTCATCCGGCTGGTGATAATTTTGGTTGGATTTTTTTTGGCGATCAATGCTTCGGGAATCCAACTGGACAAGTTGACCATTGTACTTGGCGCACTAAGTGTTGGTATTGGCTTGGGAATGCAAAATATCGTAAACAACTTTGTATCAGGCATTATCCTGATTTTTGAAAAGCCATTTCAGGTGGGCGATTTTATAGAACTGGCCGATAAAAAAGGCAAAGTATTGGACATTGGCATTCGGGCCAGCCGGATGTTGACGCAACAAGGTTCGGAAGTGATCGTGCCTAACGGCGATCTGCTATCGGCACGGCTGGTAAACTGGACGTTGAGCAACACGTATTTAAGGACCGAAATGCTGCTGAAAGTAAACACCGACGCCGACTTGGACAGCGTAAAAAAGATTATTGAAGAAGAAGTTGGAAAAGCGGAAGACACCGTAAAAAATACACCGGTAGAAATTTTGTTTAACACAGTTGCTGCCGATAGTATTGAGTTAAAGCTATTGGTTTGGATCAACAGTGTTTATACTGAAAACAGTTTTAAAGGAAAAATACTCGAACAATTGTTTATCCATTTCAAAGAAAAAGGCATTAAAATGATGTAAGCGGAAACAACAATTTTAATTTTGCCTTTTTGACAGTTCTTCCCTCATAATATATAAAACATATTTGATCAAGGCCTTGCTGTGTTGTATTTCATAATTGGAATTTTTAGGGTCGGCACGATGAAGTTCAAATAAAATTGCTTTCAATGCAGTCCTGTAATTGAGGTAACTTTTTGCATCATCAAACTTCAAAACAAAGCCCGAACCTTTGCTGTAAGGAGGTATCGGAAGCCCGCATATTTTAAACTCTTCAAAATAGCGCAATTTTAGTTCGACTCCCAGATAAGAGGTATCTTGTGTTTCCATATGATATTGGTTAAAAAATTTATTGTAACTAATTACAGGCCTGGTAAACTACAACCTTCTTTGTATCAATAAATTTAAATACATAGTTCTAAGTAAAATGTGTAACTAAAATTTAATTGTAGTACATAAACAAATATATCTGTTCCAATATTAGGGCAACACGTATTACTACTGTTAATTTAAAAGTAATAATACGGGTTTTAAGTTAAATTTTTTGTTTAGAAAGACAATTGTTAAAAGAAAAACGATCAAAAACAAGGTAAAAATTAATCAAAAAAATATAACTTGTTTACAGTAAATCTGTTTGCTGTTTTAAAATTTTTTTCAATCTTTCAAGTCAGGATCTACTAAAGCGGCCGGTTCAAATTCTTCTACGTAATTATATGGGATATAACCGGTTTGGTTGTTGCTGTATTTTATTTTTGCCAGGATGCCAGTTGTATGGTTTAGATCAATCCCAATCAATTGAACACTATCACCAATGGTCAAAATCCGTTTGGTCGGAAGTTCTTCAGCATCCAAAATTGCAATATCCTGATAAGCACCGGCTTTGTTGTTCCAGGTGTTTACCCTTACTTTTTTATCGGCATACTTTTGTTCCAACTTGTTTAAAGTACGCACCAAAATTGGATCGTAATCGCGGTGCGATTGTTGGTTAATGCTTCTTTTACAGGCAAAAATTAAGCATGATAAAAACAGTACCAAAACAAACCAACTTGGATTATTTTTCTTTTTCACAAAAACATTTTCGAATAGCACCATGAATAATAATTGCATTGGATTTAACAAGAAAACAAATTTTAAATTGTAACGATTGATGCTTTTTTTACCGCATAAAAATTAAGCTTGCTGCCAGTTCATCAGTTTCATCATCCGTAAAAACTCCGGTTGTAAATTTGCTTTGATTTGAACTTGCATTCCCGTTACCGGATGCTGGAAAGACAATTGCGAAGCGTGCAGCAACATTGTGTCCATTTCAAATTCAGCTTTAAACAGGCGGTTTTGTTTGTTGCAGCCATGGGTACGGTCGCCAATAATGGGATGAAAAATATGGCTGAAATGTTTGCGCAACTGGTGCATCCTTCCGGTTGTAGGTTTTGCTTCAACCAAAGAATACCTGGAGGTTAAATGTACGCCGAGCGGAACATCCAATTCTGCCCGTTGCAAGGTTGTATAAGCGGTAAAAGCATCCTGCAATGTGCCGTTTTCCTTGCGCAACGGATAATCAATCTCTTCAAAATCAGGTGTGTGGCCGCGCACGATGGCCAGGTACTTTTTTTGCACTTTGTTTTCTGCAAATTGCTGCTGCATGGCTTTTTCGGTCTCTTTATCCAACGCAAAAAGCAAAACACCGCCGGTTTTGCGGTCGAGCCGGTGCACCGGGTTTACCCATTGGCCAATCTGGTTTTTTAACAATTGCAAGGCAAACTCTTCTGCATCGCGCGCAATATTAGAGCGGTGCACCAGCAAACCATGCGGCTTGTTGATGGCCACCAAATGTTCATCGCGGAATAAAATTTCTAAAGGCAAGGGTTGATCGTTTTTTTGTGGACGCCAAATTTAGGGCAATAAAAGAAGTATTGGTATAAAAGTTTGAATTTAAAAGTGGAGTTAACAAATGGTAAAACTAACTTTGCCAGGTTGAACGTTAACCGTTTTAAACAACTAAATCAAAACCCGCTTGTTACCATCGTATAACCTTTATTTTAACCGCTTCCAATGCCCTTCATCACCAATAAACCGCAACAAGTAAATTTAACCGGAAAATTAAAATGGGTAGAATACATGGCCAATTTGCTGGACGATAAGTTTCGCATTCCCGGCACAAAGTTTCGTTTTGGTTTAGACCCGATCATGAATTTGATCCCCGTTGCCGGCGATATTTCAGGCTTTTTGGTCGGCGCAGTTTTGGTTTGGGTAATGGCGCGGCATGGTGTAAGCAGGAAAGTTTTGATCTTGATGGTCATAAATATTTGTGTGGATGCTTTGATCGGCGCGGTTCCGCTCATCGGGCAAATTTCTGATTTCTATTACAAGTCCAATTCGCGCAACATTAAACTGCTGAAAGAACATTACGAAGAAGGCAAACACCAGGGAAAAGGCACGGGCGTTTTGGTCATGTTGTTTTTGGTGCTGCTGGTGTTTTTTGCGGCGTTTTTGTTTTTGCTTTATGCCATTACAAAATGGGTTGCTGGCTGGATTTAATTTGAAAATAAAAGCTTATAAATTGTATGTTGATTTTTATAGCTTAGTAACCGAAATTAAAAACTTAAACCAATAAAACTTATTACGATTTATTTTAAGCCTGTTTAAATTTATACCCATACAATCGCATGCTTCTTTTATGCCGGTAAATTTGATTTTCAACTATTTTTCCTGATAAAGAAAATGAAAGAACCAATGATTTTTATGTGATAAAAGAAGCATCAAAAATAACTTTAATAAAGTTTAAACAGGCACTATACCAAAAAACACCATTTACAATTCTTTAACCATGACTATCAAAATCTACCTGTTGCTGTTGGCGCTAAGTTTTACCGGTATCAATCCAGCAAAAGCGCAATTGCCTTTTCTTACTAAAAAAGAAATTAAACAGGGTTGGGTTTTGCTTTTTGACGGAAAAACATTTGAAGGATGGCAAAAAGCTAACGGAACGCTTTTTACAGGAAAAGGCTGGAAAATAGAAAACGGCGTGCTTAGCGTAAGCCTTGAGGATGGCGAAGGCGGCGACATCATCACCACAAAAGAATACACCGATTTTGATCTTTCTCTTGATTTTAAATTGGAAAAAGGAACCAATAGCGGTGTGAAATGTTTTTTAATTAAAAATACTTCTTTGGGTTGCGAGTATCAGCTTATTGACGATGTAAATCATCCGGATGCAAAAATGGGCAGGAATGGCAACCGTTCTCTTGGAAGCCTGTACGATATCATGCCTCCAGCCGCCGATAAAAAAGTTAATGCCTTGGGCGAATGGAACAATATGCACATCATCTCCAAAGGAAAACATGTAGAACACTGGCTAAACGGAAAGAAAATTTTGGAATACGACCGCAGCAGCGAAAAGTTTAAAAGCATGGTTGCCGAAAGCAAATTTAAAACTACTACAGGTTTTGCCGAAGCAGACCGTTCGGCAATTCTTTTACAGGAACATGGTGATGTAATTCATTTCAGGAATATAAAGATCAAGCAATAAATTGTGCTATGGAAAAAAGACGCGATTTTATCAAAAAGGTGGCGATAACTACCGGCGGCCTTGCTTTGGGAAGCAAAGCATTTAGTTTTACGGCAGCAAGTTATAAAAGGATCATCGGTGCAAACGACCGCATCCATATGGCTATCATCGGGCTAAACGGCCGGGGCGGCAGTATGTCGGGCACTTTTGCCCGTCAGCCAAATTTGATGATTAATACCGTATGTGATGTGGATTCAAGGACAATACCCAAAGTCCAAAAGTCGGTATCGGCCATAACCGGAGCGGATGCGCCCAAAGGCGAAGGCGATTGCCGTAAAGTGATGCAGGATAAAAGTATTGATGCCATTTATATTGCCACGCCCGATCATTGGCACGCACCAATGACCATTATGGGCTGCCAGGCCGGAAAGCATGTGTATGTGGAAAAACCGCTCAGCCATAATCCGCACGAAGGGGAATTGGCCGTACGGGCAGCAAGAAAATATGACCGGATTGTACAAATGGGCGCACAACGACGCTCTTCCCCGTTGGCCATACAATGTGTAGAAGAATTGCATAAAGGCGTTATCGGCAGGGTTTACCTGGCCAAAACCTGGTACACCAACAACCGCAAAGCTACTTACCTTAAACCTGCTGCGGCTCCCGAATGGTTGAACTATGACTTGTGGCAGGGCCCGGCACCGCGCAAACCTTACCAGGACGGGTTGATCCACTACAACTGGCATTGGTTTTGGGATTACGGCACTGGTGAAGCCTTAAACAACGGTACGCACGAAGTGGACATGGCACGATGGGGACTCAATGTAGATTTTCCGACAAGGGTAAGTTCGGTTGGTGGCCGATACCAGTTTAAAGACGATTGGCAAACGCCGGATACACAAATTGTTACGATGGATTATCCGGGCCGCGTATCGCTGCTGTGGGAAAACAGGAGCTCGAACGGAAGAAAGATAGAAGGTGCCGAACGGGGCATTATTTTTTACGGCGATAATGGCAGTATGGATACCGACGGCGAAGAATATACCCAATATGACCTGAGCGGTAAATTAGTAAAACAGGTAAAAAAACAAGGGCCGGCAGAAGATGCAGGCTTACAAGGCCGAAATACTGCCAGTCCAAGTTTAGGAATGGACAGCCAGCACGTTGCCAACTTTTTGGATGCGATCCGTAATAATAAACGCCCGAGCTGTGATGTTGAATTGGGTCATAAAAGTATATTGCCCATGCAATTAGGCAATATTTCTTGGCGTGTTGGCCGTGATTTGCATCTCGACCCTAAAAACGGGCATATCCTGAACGACCCCGAAGCACAAAAACTATGGAGCCGTAGTTACGAGCCTGGCTGGGAACCAAAAGTTTGAGAGAAAAGCCGGAACCAATCAAAGTTCCGGCTTTTTCCTGTTATACGCTTGCCAATTTTATGTGGGTAAAAGAAGCATCGTCCTTAATCTTTCAATCATTCCATTGGCGTTCCACCATCTGGCCTGTTTAAAATTGTAATATGCTAATACACTTTTACCACGGACTAATCCCTGTTTCCGGTGCATTGTCATCACTAAAAAATTGACCTGTCGGCCCATCTGAACCTAACATCGCTGCTTTTACTACCCGGGCAGCAGCATCCGGCACGGTTCCGGGGCCACTATGGTAATTAAAATCTGTAGCCGTATAACCAGGGTCAACGGCATTTACTTTAAATGGCGTATCGCGCAAGTTATGGGCCAGCATAATGGTATAAGCATTAAGGGCAGTTTTAGACGGAACATAAACGGCAGCTTTAACTTGGTAATACTTCCAGGAAGGATCGTTATGCAAAGTTAGTGAACCCAAGCCTGAAGTAACATTAACAATCCTCGGCTCCGGCGATTGCTTTAGCAAGTCTATAAACGCCTGTGTTACTTCTATTACGCCAAAAAAATTGGTTTCAAACACTTGCTTAAACACGCTGATATCCGTTTCTAATGGCGTTTGCGGCATAGTGCCACTGACACCAGCATTATTAATCAGCACGTCCAGTATTTCAGTTTTCCGGCCAAGTACTTCGCGCGCGGCCTTGATTGATTCAATTTGATCTACATCAATCTCTATAGGCTCGACCTGGTTTAAGCCTTCCGACTGTAGCTGGCTAACTGCCTGTTGGCCTTTTTCTATGTCCCGGCTTCCCAAATATACATAATACCCTTGCTGTAATAATTGCCTGACCGTTTCAAAGCCAATGCTTTTGTTTGCTCCTGTTATCAGTACTGTTTTCATAATTAATTGTTTAACAGTACAAATTTACAGCGTGCATATACCCGGATGTAACACATCCAATGGTATTAACGGTACATTTTACGGATGTTGGCCCGGTACTCGGCAGGCGTTACACCAGTTTCACGTTTGAAGAAGCGGTTAAAATAAGAGGCATCTGCAAAACCGAGGTCAAAGGCAATTTCTTTTAAAGAATTATGGGTATGAAACAGCAAGCGCCGGGCTTCCAGTACCAGCCGCTCATGGATATGTTTGATTGCTGGCTTGCCACTTTGTGTTTTTACCACTTCGCTTAAATGGCCGGCAGAAATATGTAGTAAGGAAGCATAATCGCCCACTTCATGCAGTTCGCGGAAGCACTCGTTGATTTTTGCCTGAAATTGCTGCAGTAACAGCTTATCCACCGAAGTACCGTTATCCTTGAACTGCTTGGTATATAGTCTGCTTAAATAAGTAAGCAGCACCGTTAAGTAAGCGGCCAACATGCGTTGCTGCCATTCACTTGGGTTTTGATACTCGGCATTGATCTTGGCCAGCATATCTTCTACAAAATTGACATCAGCTTCTTTAAGCAGCAATTCGTGGCCGTTATAAAGGTTTTGAATTAGCGGCAGTTTGCTTAATGAAGCGTTTTCCTGAAATGACAAAAATTCATTAGTAAAAGCAATACCCGTACTCCATAACTTTTCAAATTCTTCCTTTACGATGATTTGATTTGGCCCCGAAAAGTAAACCGTATTGTCTTTAAGTATGTAGGGCACCATGTCTATCCATTGGCGGCTGCCAGCCCGCCTGATAAAAACAAACAGGAAATGGTCCTTTCGGTGCGGTATTAAAAGTTCTGACTGGTTTGGTAAACTGCCTTCATAATTATACACCCTAAAATGTTTGTTGCCGGTTATATCGTCTGGCTCTAAAGAATAAATTGGCAATTGTTGGTTGTAGTTGAGGATATGCATCCCCTAAAACTAATGATTTTTGTTAATATGCAATTGGCATTGCTCGTTTTGGTTTATAATCCGGTTTTTCAAATTTCCAATTTTCTATCCCGTTCCCAACCCAAAAAACCAAACATAAAAGAAGCATCAACGGTATTTATAATAAGCTGCTTGTAAACACAAACCTAAGCAGCAACCTTATAAATACAAGCACACATGCAAAACCTAACCATATTTGGAGAAGAAATCATAGACCAAAAATCAATCGCCCAAATTAAAAAAGTGTATTGCTGAAAAAGATTTAATAATTACCTTAGTTATTTTTTCGCAAACTTTTGTTCCCGCAATTTAAAAAGTTCATCGGTTGTGATGAAACGGTTAAAACCTTTCTTTTCCAATTCTTTGATTAACGCTTTGTCGCCGCTCCAAATCTTACATTTAAAATGTTTGGCAAATGCTACATAGGTAATGTCTTTAGGGTCAACGTCAAACACTAACTTTTCTGCTTCAATCCAAGTTGATGCTTTGATTTGTTCTTCGGATATAAAAGTAACATCCTTGTAAATTTCAAATTCTGCTTCCTGAACTTGTTCTAACGTTAGTCCTGAAATTTTAATAATTTTTGAATAATGTTTTTTGATTTCTATTCTTAAAAAATCGGGTGCAATAAAATTGAAATACTTATTAGAATTGATTAGTAAGTCTCCAATTTTACCATTGGTGTTTAATATCGCACTAAAAACGATGTTCGCGTCAACTATTAATTTCACTTTAAAAAGCGGCTGCGGTTGTTCTCCCACCAGGAAGCATTCACCTCTTCAGCCAAAACATCCGCATCAGCTTGTTTTGCCTTGCTTTGTGATGTTGCTTCTAAATATTTTGCGTAATCAATCAATCGCTGAACCCCGAAACTGTCAACAGAAGAAGATATAGTGATCACAATTTCATTATTTGTTGTTCTTTCTACCAGCATTTTATGGTTTTGTTAGCTTGTCTAAGTTAAGAAAGTTTATTAATTTTTTTAAAACGGATAGATTTTGCTGGTTGATTTTTATTTTCAATCTTCCTCCTTCCCCAACCCAAAAAAACAAACATAAAAGAAGCATCAGCGGTATTTATAATAAGCCGAATGGGAACACAAACCCAGGCAGCAATCTAATAAATACAAGCAGACATGGATAACCTAACAATTTTCGGAGAAGAAATCATAGACCAAAAATCAATCGCCCAAATAAAAAACTGCTTTGGAGAAGAAGATTTAGCCGTGCTAACTGCCGATGCACATTACGGTTATGGCCACCCCATCGGTGGCGCGGTTGCTTATAAAAATAAAGTTTCCCTGTCGGGTGTTGGCTTTGATATTGGCTGCGGCAACAAAGCGGTGCGGACGAATATTATGGCTGATGAAATCAATACGCCAAAAGTACTGGACGAGATTTTCAGGCGTATTTCTTTTGGGGTTGGCCGATACAATAATGAACGGGTAGATCATTCGGTGTTGGAGGAAATCAGAAATGCAGATTTTAAACCACAAAGAAAGTTGATTAATTTGGCTGCCGAACAGTTGGGAACAGTTGGTTCCGGCAATCATTTTATTGATTTGTTTCAAGACGAGCAAGGCTTTTTATGGATTGGCGTTCATTTTGGTTCGCGTGGTTTTGGCCATAAAACGGCAACCGGTTTTATCGCAATGTCTCAAGGTTTAACTTTTACCGATCATGGCAAAGAAGGTTCAATGGATGCGCCTCCTATTTTATTTGACCTCACTTCGGCAACCGGTCAGGCTTATTTGGAAGCCATGAACATTGCCGGAAAATACGCTTACGCAGGCCGGGATTTGGTAGTGCAAAAAGTGCTGGAAATTTTAGGCAACCCAAAAGTTACTTTTGAAGTGCACAACCACCACAACTTTGCCTGGCAGGAAGAGCATTTCGGACAGCAATATTATGTGGTGCGCAAAGGTTGTACGCCGGCTTTTCCCAGTCAGCAAGGTTTTATTGGCGCTACCATGGCCGATACTTCGGTGATTGTAGAAGGCGTAGATTCGGAACTTTCCCGAAAAGGTTTGTATTCTACGGTTCATGGCGCTGGTCGTGTAATGAGCCGAACACAAGCTGCCGGAAAAAAGAAATGGATAGCCGGAAAAGATGGCAAAAAACGGCCAACCCTAATAGCCAAAGGTCAGGTTGATTTTGATGCCGTAAAAGCACAGATGAAAGATTGGCACATCGAACTGCGCGGTGCCGGTGCAGACGAAGCACCGCAATGTTATAAAAAGCTGGACGAGGTTTTGCAATATCAGGGAAACACGATTAAAGTGTTGCACCGCTTGCATCCAATTGGTGTAGCAATGGCTGGCGGCGAAACTTTTGACCCTTACAAAGATTGACCCAATCATGTTTCAATTTGAATTAGTTCCTGATTCAGAAAACCCTGCCCGCGATCTGCTAATTTGTAGGGAAAAAGAATTTAGGATGCGCGTTTATCCGCAGGCAGAAGAAGATGTAAACTTACCAGCGGAAGCACTGAAGTTTTATTCTGACGACCACGGTGAACCTTTGCTTTTCCATGTTTTGCAACCGGAATTGTTTGCCGTAGGTTTTGGTTGGAACAATTAATTGTACCGTTCGGCCATTGCCTGGTATTTTAGAAAGTATAGAAGTATGGACAATGATTTTTAGGTGATAAAAGAAGCATGGGCCAGTACGCTTCCTGTCATTTTTTTTCACCTTTGCACTTGTGCAGTAAAGACAATTACCTGAACCGTTATTCCGCACATAACGACTGTCAAACGTAATTTATCCCACTGCTATTTTATTCATTAACTTTAGCACACATTCTAAAGCACTACCAAATATTCCATAATAAGAAGCAAAATAATTAAGAAAACGAGAACTCTCCAGCTCGGCCCGGAGGTTTGCCAATAACAAAAAAGTATAAAATTACCATCGGTTTACTTTTGCTTAACTTTACAAAACCATGTCTGAAAAAGAAACCTCTATCTGGCTTACAAAACAAATTCGTCGTTACATCGCAGTAACCGACGAGGACGCAGTTAAAATTACCGCTTCGTTCAATTGCCGGCATGTATATAAAGGTGAATTCTTGCTTAAAGAAGGCCAATATGGAGATTGGTGGGGATTCGTGTACGAGGGGTTGTTCCGGTCTTATTCGTATGATGCCGAAAACATCGAGTACACGAATGGCTTTTTCAGGGAAGGCTCGTTTACCTGCGAATTAGTAAGTTTCTCCGGTACTGCGGTTAGCCAAACCAACGTAGTAGCATTGGAAGACTCTATCATCCTTTGTGTAAACAGGGTCACCTTAGATTTGTTGTTCAAGGATTACCCCGATTTTGAAAGATTTGGCAGGTTGTTATATCAAAAGGTTCTTGTTGGTTACAAACAGCGCAACCTTTTCAGGGTAAGGCTCAACGCGCGCGAACGTTATCTTCATTTTCTTAAAAACGAACCGGAACTGATTAAAAGGGTTCCATTAAAATATATCGCCTCTTATTTAAGTGTAACAGATACAAGCCTCAGCCGGATCCGACGGAACACACGACAGTTGGCTGGCTGATTTCTTGTCTTTAGGCAAGCGTAAACAGTTTTGGGCCGTACTATCTTGCAAAAAAAATACAAGATGGAAATACGACCAAAAATAGCTTTAATAAGCGGGGCTAACAGGGGGTTGGGCTTCGAGATTGCGCGTCAATTAGGCAAAAGGCAGATCAAAGTTTTGTTAGGTGCCAGAAATGCAGCCGCCGGCCAGACTGCCGTAGATGGTTTGATAGCCGAAGGAATTGACGCATTATTTGTTTTACTTGATATAACCGAAACCAACAGCATTGACGAAGCCGTCCGGTTCGTTACTGAAAGGTTTGGCTATTTAGACATTTTAGTTAATAACGCCGCTATTTTACCTAAAGCAACAGATGGCGGTTTGCCAAGTCAGGCAAGTCGTGGGCTATTACTCGAGTTTCTCGAAACTAACTTTCTGGCACAGGTAAACGTAACCCAAGCTTTTCTACCATTAATCAAGCAAAGTACGGCTGGCCGTATCGTCAATATGTCTTCCTCAATTGGATCGGTAACTCTCTCCAGCGAACACTTACATCAGAATGGCCCTAAGCCACCACGTATCCCGTATGCTGTTTCAAAAGCTGCATTAAATATGTTCACGGTATTATTGGCCAAAGAGTTGAGACAGGACGGAATAAAAGTCAACAGTGCCGATCCCGGCCTTACTCAAACAGACGCAGGTGGACCGAACGCACCTTATACCGTTGAACAAGGAGCCCGGCCAGCCGTATGGTTAGCTTGCCTCGATGATAACGGCCCTACCGGATGCTTTTTTACCCATGTTGAGGAACACCTGGTTAACAACCCGTGGTAATATTTGGAACACACAAGTTTTAAATTTAAAGAAAGAACCATCAAGAGTGAGCGCAACAGTAAGAACTAAGGTTTTTATAACCTGGAACTAACCAGATATTATCGTTAAAACTTCAAAACAGATTATTGAACAGTCTCTCCGCATTAAGTAAAAACATTTAAAATAAAGTATATGACAGAAATGATTGAATCAACTCCAGACACAGTGTCTGGCAAGGCTATCACCTACGAAGGCTTGGGCGGCCCGGAAATAATTAAAATTGTTGAACGGGCCGTGCGGCCGCCGGAAGCCGGCGAGGTTCGAATCCGTGTAAAAGCTGCTGGGGTTAACCCAACAGACGGGTTGTTGCGTAAAATTGAAAATAGCATGGTGAATTTTCCCGTAGTTCCCGGCGCAGATGCGGCAGGTGTGATTGAGTCGGTTGGGCCTGGCGTATCACGGCTTCAGGTTGGGGAAGAGGTTATGGC
>NZ_CALMAT010000060.1 GCF_937859865.1 uncultured Mucilaginibacter sp. | reverse complement strand
TACATTTCTATTGATTGGCAAACTTTTATCAATATTTATTAATCGAACTCAGGTTTTTAATAATAGTAAGGGCTTGAGGCAAAAGCGGAACGTTAGAACGAATATCAGTTTTAGTGCGGTTTACTTTAATCCACTGCTCCCCGTCATGCCCTTTTACAATGCTGGCCAATGTTAACTTTTCCGTGTCCACAAACGCGTAGCCGGTATAGCAGCAAAAAAGAAATACATCTCTTACTTCTTCGAGCCGCTTAACTTTGAATTTCTTTTCAGACAGCCTTTGTATCTCTTCTGTTGATAAAGCTTCCCGGTTTACTTTTTTGGAAGTACATTTAAAACCGGCAAAAGGATCTGCTTTAAGCCACTGATGATTAACTGCTTTATTAATGATCTTTTTGACATTGGTAATATACCTCATGGTCGTATTATGATCAATTCCTACTTTGGTTTTTAAGTAGTGCTCAAAGCCACTTATAAAAGCATAATCCAGCTTCTCCAGGTAAAAATCTGGCTTCTGGTACTGATGTAGGATATAAGAGGCAATTTTGCCACGAACTGTATTATACTTGGTAAGCGTGGCCTTAACGACGTCGATCCCGACCAGTTCTTTCATCTGCTTGTTATGTTCATCGAATACTTCCAGCAGCATTCTTTTATTGACCGGATTACCGGTATAGCGGAGTTTTATTTCCTCTGCTGTTAAAAACTCACCACTACATTGCATATCGCGGTAAATTTGTGATAGGTCGTTAGTCGCCTCGTTGATCAGGTTATTAGTTGATCGGACATCTTCAGTGTTGCCTTTTAAATAGCCGGTTCTGGCGTCCCACTTCGCCCGGTTAACCTTTTTCTTTATGGAGATTTCGGCCCGTTTGCCTGCCACGGTTACCCTTGCATAAAGCGGCAGATAGCCGTTCGCATCTTCTTTTCTTTTGTCCGCCCAAATTAAAATTGAGAAGCTTTGCGTGTTTTTCATTCCAAATTAGATTTTAAGTTACCTGATCGCATGTTGGTTAGTTCATTTTGAACCGTTTTATGGCTAAACTTTGTCCTTCAAGTCTTTCAAAATCAATCTAATACAAGCTATTCGGTGACCTAAAACTAACGGATTTAAACAGGTCACCGAATGAATCATAAATGTTAGTCTGAAACGGGCATTTTTGGCATAAAAAAAACGCCTAAATCATCGATTTAAGCGTTTTTAAAGGTTTTTTGATACCCTTTTAGCGGAATGGACGGGACTCGAACCCGCGACCTCCTGCGTGACAGGCAGGTTTTTATAGTATTTTATGGTTTTTGTTACTATGAGAAAACATATCAAAAGTGCCTTTTTTATACTGTAAAAGCACTTTTTGTTTGCTGTACTTCTTTTTTATTTATCTTTGTTTTGCAGTGTTTGTGTAAACCACTGTGTAAACCAGAATAAAATGGCAACTGAATATACTACTGTTAATGTTATCCTTTACAAGTCTAAAACACTTTCCAATGGCGAACATCCTTTAATGGTCAGAGTTTCTAAAAACCGTGTTAGAAAATATATTTCTTTAGGTCTCTCTTGCCATCCTAAACACTGGGATACAAAAACCAACCTGCCTAAAAAAAGTCATCCCAAAAAAGAGGTGATAGAAAGTATCATTTCAAAAGCAGTTAGTACTTATAAAGATAAAGTTATCGATTTTAAACATGAAGGAAAAGATTTTACACCAGATGTTTTAATTGCTGTAGCTGGTAAGCAGGTAAAAAAGACAACAGTCTTCAAATATTTTGAAGCCCGAATCGAACGATTAAAGGCATCAAACCAAATAGGAAATGCCGACGTGTATCGGGATACCTATAACCAATTAAAAAGCTTTACCTTAGGAAAGGACATCACCTTTTCTCAGCTTGATTTTGATTTCTTACTAAAGTTTGAAACTTACTTCCGCTCAAAGGATCTATCTGATAATGCTATTTCTGTCAGATTTAGAACACTTAGAGCTCTTTTTAACTCAGCCATAGATGAAGGCTATACCAAAAAGGACAACTACCCTTTTGATAAGTTTAAAATTTCTGAACGGTTCAATACTAAAACTCAAAAAAGGGCAATTACCAAAATTGACATTAAACGTATTGAAGCACTAAAAATAAAAGAAGGTTCTACTGCTTTTGAAGCGCAGAAATACTTTGTTTTCAGTTATTACGGACAAGGAATCAATTTTGTAGATATGGCAGGATTGAAATGGAAGAATATATTAGGTGGACGTATATTTTACAAAAGAGCTAAAACGGGCAGTGAATTGAGCTTTTCTTTGAATAGGCCTGCTTTAGAGATTCTTGACTACTGGAAACCCTTTACACGAAAAACTGATGAAAGTTATGTTTTTCCAATCTTAAATGAGTTGATTCATAAAACAGCTACTCAAAAAAGCAACCGTGTACAAAAAGTACTAACTAGAGTTAATCGTGATTTAAAGTTAATGGGTAAAGAGTTAGGGATTGAAACACCGATAACCACCTATGTGGCTAGACATACTTTTGCAACCGTACTCAAGCAAAGCGGTGTAGCAACTGCTATAATTTCAGAAGCAATGGGACACCAGACAGAAGCCATTACCCAAACCTACTTGAAAAGCTTTGAAAACTCCATTATTGATGAGGCGATGGGACATCTACTTTAATCTGTTAGAATACTTGATTAATATTTATGCAAAATCTTACTAAATTTCTTACACGTATCCAAACATTCAACCTCAGCATTAGTACACAGGAACTATATTCTATGGACTTCCCCGCTAAAAAGTATGAACAAGAAGGATATGATATTACTTATGAAACTAACTATTATACATCATACACCTACAAAAGTGAACTGCGTGTATTAGGAGATATGGCATTGATTGATATTTTATCTTTAGACGAGCATCGCATTCGTTTACAGTTGATACAATTGAATAGAGTAAACGCTTTATTTAGGACGATTTGGGTAAACTACCATGAGCACTACCATGAATATAATGAGAGTTATGAATTATCCTATTTGTTTGATATAAGATTACACTCTTTGTTTATTGTCAACAACCTGAAATCGGCACGTGAGAACTTCGCTATTAGTCCCAAATTTGTTGAAGATCTAGGGGATTCATTAAAGTTAAGAGAAAAGGCGTTGAGGGAACTCATTGAGCAAGTTGAAGAACTACTTCCTGAATACTGGAGTGATCTAAAACAATTCCAAATGGAACAGGAAAAGCAAAGCCAAGAACAAAAAAGCCAACATGAGAAAAAAAATAACGAACAGAATTTGCAAGTAGCCGATGAGAAAGAAAACCAAAAACAGGAACAAAAAGCAGAAATGGAACCTCCCAAGGTTAAATTTATTAAAAGGTCGCCCATGTTTGCAGAAGGAGTAATAGCTCAGTTCTATAGTATTTTCAAGTCCTATTTTGCAGAAGAAGAACATTTATTATTATCCAACCTTTTGTTTAAAGATGAAGTCCCTTCACAACACTTAATTTTTAGAGGAAAAGGGAATCAATTAGCTGATGCTTTTCTTCAACTTTTCGAAGCTAATATGATTGTGGGATGCCAAAAAACTGATTTAGAAAAATGGATAGCACCTAAATTCCTTTATCTTTCAAAAAAAGGTAATACCAGTGAATTTACTGAAGGATATCTTAGTGGATTAATATCAACCAATTCTAAACCTTGTAAATCTCCAATTTTAAAAATTGAGCAACAAGGAAGATTTTTTGTGCTGCTGCCTGTACCTAAAAACAAAAAAAACAAATAAAAACGAGTAGGTAATAGTGAGGTTGTAGTTTACCTACTTGTAACCCTACAAAACAACCCACTACAATTGCAGCATTAAACAAAATTAATGCGCTATGGAAATTCCAACATTTGATCAATTACCCAATGCAGTAAGTAAGCTTTATGAGAGACTAATTATTATTGAGCAACTCTTACTAAATAAGCAAGAATCCGCGCCCGAGCAGGACGAAATTTTTTCTGTAGAAAAGGCAGCACAGTTTTTAAACCTATCCATTCCCACTGTTTATAGCAAGGTAAGCAGGAAAGAACTCCCAGTTAATAAACAAGGTAAGCGTTTATACTTCTACCGCTCTGAATTGGTAGAATGGATTAAAGCCGGTCGGAAAAAAACAGTTGCCGAATTACAGCAGGAAGCAACAGACCACTTGACTGATAGAAAGAAAAAACCGTCTTCTTTTTAATTGTCATTACATGGCTGAGAACAATTATTCTTCATCTGAGTCGATGCAGTACATCCGCATAGGCACGACGTATTACAAGACAGTCAAAAAACCTTTGTCCTCCGGCGACTTTATGACGATGCTGCTGCCTTGGTCATCGGAGTGCATCAAGCAGGATCATGGTAAGTCCTTTTTGTCAGAAATCCCGAAATACGACGGCTTTTGTTTTGTGCCGAGCCACCTGGATTACCAGCGCATCGTAGGTAACTTCTACAACCGGTACTATCCGTTTGGCCATGCTCCAAAAGAAGGAAAGCCGGAAAAGACTTTAGCCTACCTGGAACACATTTTTGGCGACCAGTTGGAATACGGGCTGGACTACCTGAAAATTTTGATTGAAAAGCCAACGCAGATCTTGCCCATCCTGTGCCTGGTCAGTTCTGAACGGAATACCGGCAAGACAACTTTCCTTAATCTGCTGAAAGCAATTTTTGGTGATAACATGACGATCAATACGAACGAGGACTTTCGTTCCAACTTCAATGCCGAGTGGGCACACAAAGTAATTATCGGCGTAGATGAAACGTTTCTGGAACGAAGGGAAGATTCGGAAAGATTGAAGAATTTAAGCACGGCAACTTTTTATAAAGCAGAAGCCAAAGGCCAGGACAGGCAGGAAATCGAGTTTTTCGGAAAGTTTATTCTGTGCAGCAACAACGAAGACAATTTTGTGCTGGTTGATCCGGGCGAAACGCGTTACTGGATACGCAAAATACCCGTACTATCAAAAGACAACCAGAACCTGCTATCCGAACTGAAAAAGGAAATTCCGTTTTTAATCTATTATCTCCAAGACCGGAAGCTTTCAACCCACAAGCAAAGCCGGATGTGGTTCACCACCCAGCAGATCGCAACGCCTGCCCTAAAAAAAGTAATCCGGCAGAACCGGAACAAGCTAGAAGCAGAGATTGCAGGTGTGCTGATGACGATTACCGACGAAAAAGAGCTGCAGGAAATTAAGTTTTGCGTTGGTGATGTGCAGGACTGGTTAAACCGGAAAGGGATGCGAAATCTTGATACGATTGCCATTCGCCGCATTTTGCAGAACAGCTGGAACCTCAAGCCAGCTGATAACTCGAATGCCTATACCCAGTATAAAATAGCAGGTGATGGAAGCATTTATGAGGCCATGCAAAAAGGCAGGTTCTATGTGCTGGATACAAAAACGGTCCTACAACTCAACGAATAACTGATGAATTTGATGACAGACTATCTAACTTATTAATAATAAGAAAGATACCGTCATCAAAGCTTCATCAAAAGTTCATCAAATAAAAAGGGCTGATGAAAGCAAACAGGCCTGTTTAAATTTTGATGACGGCTTTGATGCGGAATTGATGCCAGCTAAATAATTGACAAATAAAGCATTACAAGCTTTTTCATCAAATCAACGAAATGACAGCAGAAACTGACTAGCCAGCTTTTTTGTGTCATCAAAGGCGGAGAAAGAGTAGGAATAATCAGCAATAACCAATCAAAAAAAGAAACCAATAACAACCGAACCAATTTTATGAAAAATATAAATTGCAGAGAAGCCAGGCAAATCCCGATTGCTGACTACTTAAAAAAGCTGGGATTCAGTCCAGCCTATACCAGAGGCAATGACTTCTGGTACTGCTCACCATTGCGGGAAGAAAACCATGCTTCCTTTAAAGTTAATACCAAGCTAAATATCTGGTATGACCACGGGATAGGCGAAGGCGGGACAATGATTGATCTAGGCATTAAGTTACATGAGTGTTCCATAGAAGAACTGCTAAAAAAGCTGTCTAGCGATGAGCGTTCTTTTTCTTTTCACCAGCCTAAATTGATGAGTGATCTTAATTATCTAAATAACTTAAAGCAGGAAGAGGAAAGCAGAATCATCATTTACAAAGTAGCAGAACTAAAAAGCTCTGCGCTTACTGGTTATTTAGATCAACGAGGTATCAGCCAGGATACAGCAAAACGGTATTGCAAGGAAGTTAGCTTCACTATCAAAGACAAATCTTACCGCGCAATTGGTTTTGAAAACCGTTCAGGCGGGTACGAGTTGAGGAGCGGCTGGTTCAAAGGTTCGTCGTCTCCAAAAGATATTACATTTTTAAATAACGGCTCAAAATCGGTTTGCCTGGTGGAAGGATTTATAGACTTTCTTTCCCTACTGCAATTGAAAAAACAGGCGCATCTGGATACAAATTTTTTGATCCTAAACTCTGTAAACCTACTTTCAAAAAGCATTGACTTGCTTCAAAAGCACCAGGAAGTTTTCCTGTATTTGGATAACGATAAGGCCGGAAAAGAAACCGCTGAAAAACTCAAAAGATATGGGATCGAAAGCATCGATTCATCCGGTTTCTATCAAAGGTTTAAAGATATAAACGAGTACCTGGTAGCCCAGAAAGATAAGCTTATGACACCTTCTTTTTGCAGGAGATAAAGACGAAAAGCTAAAAATACACAAGCCGAATTTCTATTATGCTTACTGCTTTATTGAATCCAAAAGCCCTATCAAAAAGGCAGTAAAGCAGGCAGCACTGTAGGTGTTGTGGTATTGGAGCTTGCAG
>NZ_CALMAT010000059.1:908-3487 GCF_937859865.1 uncultured Mucilaginibacter sp. | reverse complement strand
GCCTTTAAAGATTGCATTGGCACAGCGCCGTGTTGGTAAGGTTGGCATTTCAGAATCAGCCGTGGTGGTGATTACCGCATCGCCGCACCGAGCAGAAGCTTATTCGGCCAACCGTTATATTATTGACCGCATTAAACACGAAGCGCCGATTTGGAAGTGCGAATATTTTAAAGACGGTACGAAAGAATGGGGCGGAAACTGCAACTGCCAAAAGATAACCGGCGATGCCAACAAGCATGTTTATGAGTGGACGGAGGAGAAAAAATAAAACTAAATGGTCAATACTTCTTTTATCCCTAAAAAACCAACCATCACCATTGAATATTGCCCGAAATGCCGCTGGCTTTTACGCGCCGCTTATATGGCGCAAGAGTTGTTGACCACTTTTGAAGATGACTTGCACGGCGTTTTGCTGCAGCCAAGCGAAGTTGGCGGCCGTTATTCGGTTTTCGTGAATGATGAACTCCTTTTTGACCGTAAAAGAGAAGGCCGTTTTCCAGAAATTAAAGAGTTGAAGCAGTTGGTGCGGGATAAAGTGAACCCGGATAAAAGTTTAGGGCATTCGGATAAGAAGGAAGTTTAAATTGTATAGATGATTGTCGTTTTACAAATGCCACTTGTCGTATATTTGTTATATGCCAAACATAGAGGAACTTTTAGAGCAGGATTTATCCTTTAAAGCAGTTGATGATAAAGGCAGCCTTTTTTTGATCAACGCTATACGCCAAGGCATTGGCTATTCTTTTTTTGATAGCATGTTGCAAAATATCCCTTTTTCGTTTAGCGAATGGTCTGCTTATCTCAACTTATCGGAAAGGACTTTACAGCGATATAAAAAGGAAAATAAACCTTTCCAGGCGGGTTATGCCGAACGTATTTTGGAGATCAGGCTGCTTTATAAATATGGCGTGGAAGTATTTGAAGTACAGGAAAATTTTGACACTTGGCTTAATACCAAAAGCATTGCACTTGGCGGTGTAAAACCCAAAGATTTATTGGACACCACTTTCGGTATAAATTTAGTACGGGACGAACTTACCCGGATTGAACACGGTGTTTTGGCATGAAGTTGTACCGTTTAACCAAAGCTGTTTATAGCAATGATTTAAGCGGAAAAGGTGCCGAAATAGCCGGAGGGCGTTGGAACAGCAAAGGCATTGCGCTGCTTTATACTGCCCAATCTATCGCCTTGGCCACCACAGAAATTGCAGTGCATGTGCCTTTAGGGATATTGCCAAAGGGATATGTTGCCGTTACATACGAACTTCCCGAAGAGAACATCATCGAAACATTAAATGCAAGCAAACTTCCTACAGATTGGAAATCTATTCCGCATTCACATTCCACCCAAATAATCGGAGATGAATTTATACTAAGCAAAAGGGCTTTGGTTTTAAAAGTGCCATCTGTTGTGGTTCAAGGCGAGTACAATTTCCTGATCAACCCAAACCATCGGGATTTAAACAAACTTGCTATTTTAAATATTGAACCTTATGAATTTGATGCCAGGTTATTTTTTAAATGAAAAGTGCCAGCCAAAAAAAACCGGCAATAAAAGAAGCATCCATACTTCTTTTATTGCCGGTCAATATTAATTTTCCTAAGCCCTTCTGATCAAACCCAGGATTAAAGCAATAACGGCAATTACCAACAAAACGTGGATAATACCGCCAGCTACGTGAAATGCAAAAACGCCTAAAGCCCAGCCAATAACCAGGACAACAGCAATGATGTACAATAAAGATCTCATGATAAATTGTTTTTTAAGTGATAGAATGGTTTAAATAATCATCATCAGAAATAAGAAACCAAGGAAAATGTTTGGCCTGCTTTTGAAAAAAGCGGATAAAAAACCTGCACTTAATTTATTTAATTACAGCTTCAGCCATTTATTCCTGCTGATAATTTGCAGGTAAGTTGGCTCGGCAATTTCTTCGATCTGGTATTTTATTTTATGCTGTTTTTGTAAGGTTACGGGCAGCTCCAACAGCCTTCCGTCGCGCATCAAAGTTAAATCAATGGTATCGCCGGGTAGTAAAAATTGCAATGATTTTTCGAGGTCAGCAATCCGGTTGCCGTTGATGGCCAGCAGTTCGTCGTTTACGTTGATGCCGGCTTGCCAGGCCGCCGTTCCGCGTTCTATTTGCGTTGCCACCAATTTTCCGGTGGTAAAAGAAGTACTTAAACCCATAGTTGGCTGCGGTTTGGTTTCGGGCGTACAAACTTTTAAGCGCAGGCCGGCGTAACCGAGGTAATGGTTATAATCCAAGTCTTCCAAACCGTTGATGTAATGGTCGTAAATGTGGTTTAAATTGCTTCCGGCCACTTCTTCCAGTGCTGTTTTAAACTCGGCTTCGGTGTAGCCGCGGTTTTCGGTTTTGTAAAATTGGTTGTACATACGCTTCATCACTTCATCCAAATTGTATTGGTTTTGGGTTTGGTGGATGATGAGCAAATCCAGACAAAACGCAATCAGCGAGCCTTTTACATAATAAGAAACGGTTGTATTCGGCGTGTTTTCGTTGGGGCGATAAAACTTGATCCAAGCATCAAAGCTGGCTTCGGTTACGGTTTGGGTT
>NZ_CALMAT010000059.1:0-898 GCF_937859865.1 uncultured Mucilaginibacter sp. | reverse complement strand
TCAACTAAAGTAATATCGGCAGCAATGAGTTTGAGGTAAGCTTCCGCAGAAATCAATCCGGCGCGGCGCAAAATCAAATTATCGTAATAAGCGGTAAAACCTTCGGCAATCCATAAACTGGTGGTATAGTTTTCCTGCTGATAATTGAACGGGCCTAAAGCTTTGGGCCGCAACCGCTTCACGTTCCACAAATGGAAATATTCGTGCGAAACCAATCCCAAAAAATCCTGGTAAGTTTTTTCTGTTGCATAAGCCGTGCGCGTAACGCCGAGAACGGTGGAATTGCAATGTTCCAGTCCGCCGCCGCCTTGGTTAAAATTGTGGATGATAAAAACGTAACGCTGGTTTGGGTTTTCGCCAAAAACCAACGTTTCTTCTTCAATGATCTTTTTAAAATCGGTAATTAGTTTTTCTTCGTCGTACATGCCTCCGCCGTACATCGCCACTTCGTGCAAAACATGGGCCGCGGTAAATTTAAAAACGTGTTGGTTGCCAATTTCCAAAGGCGAATCGTACAACACATCAAAATTAGGGGCATAAAAACAGTATGGGTTTTGGCCGGATTTTTCCAAAGCCGTAGAAACTGTTTTCCAGTGGTTCCAGGAAATGATTTGGATTTCTGATGGTTCGTTCAGCATTCCTTCGGGATATAAAAAAATCCCTGTGGGGGAAAGGAAAGCGTGCGAAGCATCTGCAAAACTGGTGCGCACAGAAACTTCAAAAGCATAAACCCGGTAATAAATGGTAATTGCAGAATGGTTTTTGGTATCAACCAGCCAGGCATTTTTGCGGAGTTTTTGATGCCGAACCAGTTCTTCGCCGGCCATCGCTTTAAAACCTTCCACATTTTTTGAAAACTCACGGATGAGGTACGAGCCGGGTGCCCAAACCGGCATAA
>NZ_CALMAT010000058.1:4674-28627 GCF_937859865.1 uncultured Mucilaginibacter sp. | reverse complement strand
TTTAAAGGCGTTTTTGCAAGTTGGGCCGGCCCGGCACCAAATTATGATATGCAAAAAATGCTTTCCACACAATCACCAAAAGACGCTTCCAAAATGACGGGTTTTGTATCCATCATGTTGCTGCCTATCCGCTATTCCATGGTCATCGGTTTAACCGTTCTGGCTTTGCTTTATTACAACCAGCTTGATTTGGCTACACCGGGCGGCGGAACAGATTTTGAACGAATCTTGCCCGGCGCCATCAATAACTTTTTACCGGTTGGGATTTTAGGGATTGTATTGACCGGATTGTTAGGCGCATTTATGGGCACTTTTTCCGGAACTTTAAATGCAGCACAAGCTTATGTAGTAAACGATATTTATCTGAAATACGTTAACCCGAACGCGCCAACCAAAGCCATCATCTCAATGAATTATTTGGTTGGCGTTGTGGTGGTGATATTAGGGGTTACATTGGGATTTTTTGCAAAAGATGTAAACAGTGTTTTGCAATGGATTGTGGGCGGGTTGTACGGCGGCTACATTGCGGCCAACGTGTTAAAATGGTATTGGTGGCGCTTTAATGCCAACGGTTTTTTCTGGGGAATGGCCAGCGGTATCGTCATGGCTTTGCTGATGCCTTATTTAAAAGTCTGGTTCCCTTCCGTCTTTTTCAGCCTGGATTTGTACAATTGGCCTTTGCTGTTTGTTATTTCTGTCATCGGTTGTATCGCCGGGACTTACTCGGCACCGCCAACTGATACTGAGGTTTTGAAAAAGTTTTACCGCACCGTTCGTCCTTGGGGGTTTTGGAAACCAATACACCAATTGGTGGTGGCAGACGATGCTTCTTTTATCGGCAATAGAAGGTTTAAACTGGATATGTTTAACGTGGTAATTGGTGTTATTGCACAGGCTTGTTTTACCATTTTGCCCATGTATGTTATCCTTTGGATGAAACTACCTTTGCTGATTACCGTTTCGCTGATTGTGGTGATCGTCCTCATCCTGAAAAAAACCTGGTGGGACAAACTCGAAAATTAATTTTATAAAAAATAGAAATGTTGGATACGACAATAGATTTTGATGCCCGTTTAACCGAAATTAAAAATCGGTACGAGCAATTGATCAACCAAAAAAATACAGCAACAGCAGGCGGAAATGGCATTTTTGCCCGGTTTGATCATCCGGTTTTAACCGCTGCCCACGTTCCGTATTTCTGGAAATACGACCTCAACCCCGAAACAAACCCTTTTTTGATGGAACGCATTGGCATCAATGCTACTTTTAATGCCGGCGCGATTAAGTTTGAAGGCAAATATGTTTTAGCGGTTCGGGTGGAAGGTGCCGACCGGAAATCTTTTTTCGCAATTGCAGAAAGCCCGACCGGTATTGATCAATTCTCTTTTTGGGATTACCCGATAGCAATGCCGCAAGGCGCAAATCCCGTTGACACCAACATTTACGACATGCGTTTGGTAAAGCATGAAGACGGCTGGATCTACGGTTTGTTTTGTACCGAACGTCGCGATCCTTCAGCTACGCCTGGCGACCAGTCTTCTGCCGTTGCACAATGCGGCATTGCCCGAACGTACGATTTAAAAACCTGGGAGCGTTTGCCCGATCTCAAAACACCTTCGCCGCAACAGCGAAACGTGGTTTTGCACCCGGAGTTTGTGGATGGAAAATATGCTTTTTACACGCGTCCGCAAGATAGTTTTATTGAAGCCGGAAGCGGCGGCGGCATTGGTTTCGGCGTTTCAGAATTGATGAACCCGGCCATTGTAAACGAAGAAATTGTGGTTGACCGCAAAGTTTACCACACGGTTTATGAAGCTAAAAACGGTTTAGGCCCGGCACCTATCAAAACAGAAAAAGGCTGGCTGCATTTGGCGCATGGTGTACGGAATACGGCTGCGGGCTTGCGTTATGTGTTGTATTTGTTTATGACGGATTTGCACGACCTCACCAAAGTCATCCATAAACCAAACGGTTATTTTATTGCGCCGGAAGGTGATGAACGGATTGGCGATGTATCCAACGTGGTTTTCAGCAATGGTTGGATTGCAGATGACGACGGCAAAGTTTTCATCTATTACGCTTCTTCGGATACGCGGATGCATGTGGCTACCAGCACCATTAAGCAATTAGTAGATTATGTAATCAATACGCCCGAAGATAAATTTACTTCTGCCGACACGGTCAAATCCATTAATAAATTGGTTCAGCAAAACCAACGATTTTTATAGGGTAAAAGAAGCATTGAGTTTCTATAAGAAAAATGTTTTGGTAGAAGGGTTTATGCCGATGCTTCTTTTACCGGCATAAAATTGGTGAAGTACTTTTGCTGGATAAAACATTTCCGGTTGGCCTTGAGATTAAACAACTTGAGGCCGACTTATTTTTGCTTAAAATTGAGCCGCTTATCAAGTTAAAACCTTTACCGGAAATGAATAAACCAATACACGCGTTTTTTGCCTTTGCCTTTTTATTAATGTTAAGCTTTCAGGTTCATAGTCAGCAATTACAAACCCTGACAGGAACCATAACCAATCTTCAGGCAAAACCAATTAACCAGGCAAAGATTTTCATTTTAAATACAGGTTTAACTGCCGTAACTAACCAAAAAGGCGAGTTCCGGATTTCTACACCAGTTAATTACGGCAATTACCAGGTTCAGGTTAGTGCGCCCGGTTATTCTTCAACCATCAAAACGGTTGCTATTAATGCAGAAAAAAACAACATCAATTTTACTTTGCCTGAAGAAAGCCGGCAATTAAGCGAAGTGGTTATCACGGCGCAAAAACGAGACGAAGATCCGCAAAAAACAGCCGTCAGCATCACCACTTTATCAGCCAGGGCAATAGAAGCATACCGGCTGCAAAACGCCAGCGAATTGACTGGTATCGTGCCAAACTTGTATTCGGCTAATCCCGGAGATCAGCGTAATGTTACTTCAATCAGAGGGATTTCAACCACCTCTTATGACCCGGCCGTTGGTACTTATATTGATGGTGTGGCGCAGTTTGGCCTGGATACTTATATTTCCCAATTGCTTGATGTAGAACGGATTGAGGTATTAAGAGGGCCGCAAGGAACTCTATATGGAAGAAATGCCATGGCCGGAATCATTAATATCATCACCCGCGAACCAACCAATGAAACAACAGGTTCGGCAGGAATAGAACTGGGAAATTACGGCAAACAGCGCTACACTTTGGCTTTGCGGACACCGATTATAAAAGATAAATTGTATTTCGGCATTGCGGGTTTGTACAACCATTTGGACGGCTTTTACACCAATCTTTTCAACAACACCAAATTCGACCGGCAGCACACTTTTATGGGCAATTATTTTTTAAAATACCTGGCAGGCCAAAATTGGATGATCACGCTGAATGCGAAAAATACCGAAAACCGGAACAACGGTGCATTTCCCTTAGCCATCAGTCCGGATGAAGCTTTAAATAACCCTTACCAAATCAATCAAAATTCTATTGGCCGTATGGTTGATAATTTGTTCAATTCTTCTTTGTCGGTTCAGTATTCCGGGCCGGGTTTCAATTTCACCTCGCAATCGGCTTATCAGTCCAACCATCGTTATTACCAGCAACCGGTTGATGGCGATTTTTCTGCTGCCGATGCTGTTTCTATCGTTAATAATTATGGCAGCAAGTTTAACAAAGTTCAGGTTTTAACACAAGAGTTTCGGTTTACTTCGCCTGCTAAAACCAATTCGGCTTTGACGTGGGCAAGCGGTATTTACAGTTTTTATCAGGACAATCCGGTGAAGCAAGGCACACATTTTGGCAATGATGCCGCTTTGGTTGGTTCGCCCATTGCTGATTTTACCAGCATCAATACCAATTTGGGCAAAAGTTTTGGCGTTGCGGTTTACGGTCAGGGAACTTATGCTTTAACGCAAAAACTTGATTTAACGTTGGGCATACGTTATGATTATGAGCATCAAAAAGAGCAGATCAAAGGCGAGTTCCAGATGGACGGGCAGGAAGCAATCGTTACGCAACCTGATACTGCTTCGGCAACTGCTTACCACGCGTTTTCGCCCAAGGCCGGTTTGGCTTTTCGTGTTGCCGAAAACCAGTTGTTGTACGGAAATTACAGCCGTGGTTTCAGAACGGGCGGCATCAGCCAACTTTCTTCCGATCCATCACAGCCGCCTTTGTACGCTTATCAGCCCGAATACAGCAATAATTTTGAAATTGGTTCTAAAAATACTTTTTTCGATAACCGTTTACGCTTAAATTTTACGGCTTTTTATACCACGGTCAACCATGCGCAAGTGCCCACATTGATTTTGCCAGATGCCATCACCATTACCCGAAATGTAGGAAAACTGCACAGCAAAGGTTTGGAGTTGGAACTGGCCGCAACGCCGTTTGCAGGATTGGAAATTAATAGCAACATTGGTTTAACCGATGCCAGGTACACCAATTTGGTTTTATCAAATAACGGCCAGCCTTTTAGCGGTGCAAACAATCGTCCGGTTTTTTCGCCAAACGCAACTTCCATGACGGCTTTGCAATACAGCCGTGAAATCAGCAGCAAGCAGAAAATAAAGTTTTTTGTGCGGGGCGAATGGTTGTATGTGGGCGATCAGTTTTTTGATTTGGCCAATACCATCCAGCAGAAACCGTATCATTTATTCAACAGCACTTTTGGCATCGGCGTAAAAAATTTCAACATTAGTTTTTGGGAACGCAACCTGAGCGGCAAAAAATACATTGCCTATGCTTATGATTTTGGCGCAACACATTTGGGCGATCCGCGTACTTACGGCGTTTCGTTGAGCCAAAGGTTTTAATGCTTCTTTTATCCCTGTTTTTTTGCTGACAGAACAAACCCAGGCAATGCTTCTTTTAGTTAACCTTTTTTCTTCTTGTTTACATGGATTGAAACCTCATCCGGTTTTTGTTGTTTTTTCTGAAAATTAAACCATGTCAGCAATTAAAATTATAGACCGACAAAAACTGGCCGAAAGCAGCAGGTATCAATTAGAAAACGTAACCTACGAAACCACCGGCAGGGATGGAAAGCCACAGCAAAACGACTGCGAAGTTTATCACCGCCCATCCGGGGCTGCTGTTTTGCTGTACGACCCGCAAAGAGAAAAGCTGCTGTTGACCAAGCAATTGCGTTTGCCAACTTATTTTAACGGAAACGAATCAGGCGATTTGATTGAGGTTTGTGCAGGCCTCACAGATGAAGGCGAATCAGTAGAAGAAGGCGCCATCCGCGAAGCCAAAGAAGAATTGGGCTACGCCATCAAAAACGTAAAAAAAGTGGGGGAAGCTTACCTTTCGCCGGGCGGCGATGTAGAATTGCTGCAATTTTTTATCGGCGAATACAATTTGGAATCAAAAATTGGCGAAGGCGGCGGTTTGGAAGATGAAGGCGAAAACGTAAAAGCCGTAGAAATGAATTATGCAGAAGCACGCCAAAAGTTGCAGCAAGGCGCATTTCGGGATGCCAAAACCATTATTTTGTTGCAGGATTTTTTTATGAACCGGCAAGGTTTGGCGGGATAGTTTTTAAATAATAATTTCTGATCAATGCTTTTTTTATGGCATCAAATTAAGTGGCTGTTTTAGAATTTATTTTCCATGCTTCTTTTATCGCCTAAAAAATGGTAAGCATCTGGTTTCTGTTCATTTAAATTGATGCAACACCAATTTTTATAGGGTAAAAGAAGCATGAGGATTTTGTGTAGAAAATAAAAAGGCTCAAAGTTTCCGAAGAATGCGTTCGACCGGATTATGCAAGGAAATCAGAGCAGAACCTAAAACTCAAAACCGACAACCGACTACATCAAAATACCGGCAATCGTAGCCGATAAATAAGAAGCCAGCGTTCCGCAGATCAAAGCTTTCATGCCCAATTTTGCCAAATCATGACGGCGTTCTGGCGCTAATTCTCCAATCCCGCCAACTTGTATAGCGATAGAACTGAAGTTAGCAAATCCGCAAAGCGCAAAACTGGAAATCAACAAAGCTTTTGGCGTTAAGCTGGCTTTGATTTTAATTAGTTCGAGATAAGCTACAAACTCATTCAAAACCATTTTCGTTCCCATCAAAGAGCCAACAGTACGCACATCTTTTCCCGGAACGCCCATTGACCAGGCAAAAACAGAAAACAAAGCGCCCAGAATTTGTTTCAAGCTTAAAGTTTTTAAATCAATGCCGATAAAACCCAAACTGGCGTGCAGGTTATTGCCCATAAAAAAGCCAATTTTTCCCAAAATGTAATCCACCAAAGCAATAATCGCGATAAAACCAATCAGCATCGCAATCACATTCAGGCCCACTTTTAAACCGTCGCTTGCACCGTGCGAAATCGCATCCACCAGATTGGCATCCGCTTTTTTGATCTCCAAAGAAACCTTTCCTTTTGTTTCGGATACTTCGGTTTCCGGCCAAACAATCTTCGAAATTACCAAAGCACCGGGCGCTGCCATAATGCTTGCCGCCAGCAAATACTCCGCCGGAACACCAAAAGAAATATATACCGCCATCACGCCGCCAGCAATGCAAGCCATACTTCCGGCCATCGAAGCCAGCAGTTCCGACATGGTCATGCCTTTTAAAAACGGTTTGATCATGATTTGTGCTTCCACCTGGCCCACAAAAGTACTGGCCACGTTAGATAGCGCTTCGGCCCCGGAAACGCCCATCAGTTTGTAAACCACAATGGCAACCGCTTTTACCACGCGCTGCATAATGCCCAAATGATAAGCAACGCTCACTAAAACGGCTACAAAAATGATGGTTGGGATGATGCTGAAAAAGAAAATGGTATTAACTTCTGGCCCGAAAGCTTTGTTCAGAAATAAACGGTCGGTAAGCGGGCCAAAAACAAAGGTGGCGCCAACGTGAGAGAAATCCAGCAGTTTGGAAACCTTTTCGCCCAGCCAGGAAAAAACGTGTTTGCCAACTGAAGTTTTTAAAATAAAAACGGCCAGCAGCAACTGAATGGCCAGGCCTGAAAGTACAATCCGGTAGTTGATGGCTTTCCGGTTGTTGGACAATAAAAAAGCAAGGGCAAAAATCAGTACAACGCCTATCAACCCGGTAAATCTTTCCATACACGCTATTCAGCTTTAAAATAAAGCGGAAATTATAAATTAAGATCGGGAATTACCGAAAATTTCAGCAGAAAAAATCAGGAAGCTTTGCGACGTGTCAGTTCATCACGGATTTTTGCGGCTTTTTCGTAAGCTTCTTCGGCCAGGGCATCTTTCAGCTTCACTTCCAATTCTTCGGTGCTAAAAGAAGTATAACCTTTGGCCACGGCAGCGATGTTTTTTTCTTCCTGCGGATCGGCATTGATATTTTCCAGGTAAACAAAATCGTTCCCTTCGATCACAATTCCGGCAGAAGATAAAATGAATTCGTACGTATAAATCGGGCAGTTAAAACGAACGGCCATGGCTATCCCATCCGAAGTGCGGGCGTCAATTTCCATGGTTTTTTTACCATCCGAGCAAATTAATTTAGAATAAAAAATACCGTCAATCAAATTGTAAATGATCACTTCCTGGATGGTAATGTGATAAGCCTGCGCAAAGGTTTTAAAAAGATCGTGCGTCAACGGGCGGCTGGGCGTCATCTTTTCAATTTCAATGGCAATGGCCTGCGCTTCAAAACTGCCGATCACGATTGGCAAACGCCGCCGCCCGCTGATTTCGCCCAAAACCAATGCATACGCGCCGGATTGGGTTTGACTGTAAGACAAGCCTACAATATCTAATTTTATTTTTTGCATGTTATTGCCCATCACCAAGCTGCTTTTTTTAATTTTTGCCTGTACCCTTTGTTTAATTGTTGTAGTTCAACGTTGGCATTTCATTACGGTTTTTAAAAATGATAGAAGAATTTGATACTGTTTTTAGCACCATTTTTTCGGATTCTTTTCAATCAATCTCGAACTGTAAATGTTAAAGTTGAGTTAACCTGCTTTTCATTTGCCTTAAATTGCGCGTTGTTAGCAGTAAAAGTTATTTTTGCCTGCTGTCAGGCTTTTATTGCTGATAACTTTAAAACTGCTTTTTTGCAAAAATAAAAAAAATACCTGTTTAAGATGCAGCAAACCCGACTGGACAAGCTTTTAGCGTTTTTTAATGACGAGCCAGGAGACGAATTTCTCAAATACGCACTCGCCACAGAATATCTTAGGTTGAACGATACAGACAAAGCGTTGGCGTTTTACGAAGATTTGGTGAACAACCATCCGGATTACGTGGGCACTTATTACCATTTGGGGAAGTTGTACGAAGCGCTTGGCCGAAAACCCGATGCTGTTTTTACTTATGAAAAAGGGATGGCCATTGCCCGGCAAGCAAATGATAACCATGCTTTTTCTGAATTGCAAGGCGTTTATCAGGAACTTACCGGTTGGAAGGACGAGTACGAAGATGACTAATACCAGAAGGTTTTGAGTAAGCGCCATACTTTATTTTTGCGGGATGTACTGGTTTACACCTTTTTGGCTTTTGGCGGCCCGCAAGCGCATTTGGCTTATTTATTAAGGGAATTTGTAGAAAAGCGGCGCTACGTTTCGGAAGAAGAACTGATGGAACTGAACGCACTTTCGCAAATTTTGCCCGGCCCTTCTTCTACGCAAACCTTGGTTGGCATTGCCTGGAAAACTGGCGGTTTGCGTTTGGCGTTGCTTGCTTTTTTTATCTGGGTAATTCCTTCGGCAGCCATCATGTGCATTGCTGCCATTGGCTACAAAATGTTTGTGGAAAAAGGGATGTTTACCCATGCTTTCCGGTTTATTCAGCCGGTTACGGTTGGGATTGTGGCTTGTGCGGCCTATACTTTCGGGCGAAAATTTTTAAAATCAGAACTGAGCATTCTGCTTTCCGTTTCAGCAATGGCGGCCACCTTGATTTTGCGCAGTGCTTATGCTTTCCCGATTTTAATTATGCTGGGCGGCATTATTTCTTCTGCTTTTGAAGCCAAACCGGAAGAAGATGCATTGCGCGTAAAACTGTTTGCCAATATCAACCAACGAAAAGTAATTTATTTTATCGGCATTTTATTGTTTTTTGCGGTTTTAGGGGCGGTGGTCAATCAAACTTCGCCGTATAGTTTGCCTATCCGTTTGTTTGAAAATTTTTACCGCAATGGCATTTTAATTTTTGGTGGAGGCCAGGTTTTGGTCCCGTTGATGTTTACCGAGTTTGTAGAGATGAAACATTACCTCAGCAACCCCGAGTTTTTATCAGGATATGCCTTGCAACAAATCTTGCCGGGTCCAACTTTTGCCTTTACTTCTTTTATCGGTGGGTTAACGTTGGGCAACCGCGGTTACGGTGTCAGCGGACAAATTGCCGGCAGTTTCATTTCCATGCTGGGCATCAATTTGCCGGGTTTAATTTTGATTCTGTTTATCGTTCCGTTTTGGGACGATTTGAAAAAAATCAGCCGCATCCGTAATTCATTAAGCGGCATCAACGCCGTTGCCGTTGGTTTTATGGTTGCCGCTTTTTTGTTTCTGGCCAAACCTTTTTCCACCAATGTATTAGGAATTGGCTTGATGGCAGGCACATTTTTATTGCTTCAGTTTACACCGATAAAAACACCATTTGTGATTTTGGTTGCACTGTTGCTGAGTGTGGTTTTTTAGTTGGAAGCTTGTTTAAAGTTAAATACTTCTTTTATCACATAAAAATTGGCAAACATTTAGTTTTATTTAAAGCGATACAGACACCAATTTTTATAGGGTAAAAGAAGCATTATTATTTTTTCTTGTACAAATTTAAACCAACTCTTAAAATGGCGCCTCATCCTCCATGTCATCCATTCTTGATGGACGGATAATAAAGTTATTAGGCTTTTCAAATTCTGCAGAAGGTTTTAAACCGGCAGAAGCACTGGCAGGAGAAAAATCGCCGGAGGTGTCGTCCAAATCGGTAAACTTTACATACTTGCCCACAAACTTTAACCGCACGCGGCCGGTTTCTCCGTTACGGTGCTTCGCGATAATGATTTCGCCGACACCTTGCGTTGGGTTGTTGTCTTCATCAAATTCCAAACCGTAATATTCCGGGCGGTATAAAAACAGCACCATATCCGCGTCCTGCTCAATCGAACCTGATTCCCGCAAATCCGAAAGCATCGGTCGTTTTGAACCTCCCGGACGATTTTCTACCGCACGGCTTAACTGCGAAAGTGCAATTACCGGAACGTTCAATTCTTTGGCAACCGATTTTAAAGCCCTCGAAATACTGCCGATTTCCTGCTCGCGGTTGCCGCCGCCCTTGCCTTCGCCTTTGCCCTGCATCAACTGCAAATAATCAATAATGATCATTTGGATATCGTGTTGGGATTTCAACCTGCGGCATTTGGCACGAAACTCAAAAATGTTCAACGCCGGCGTATCGTCAATTATGAGCGGCGCTTGTTCTAAGCGGCCAATTTTGGAGTGGATTTGCTGCCATTCCCACTCTTCCAAATTGCCTTTCCGAATTTTTTCCTGCTCGATATTCGTTTCTCCGGAAACCAAACGGTTAACCAATTGGATGGACGACATTTCCAGCGAAAACACCACCACCGGTTTGTTAAAATCAACGGCAGCATTTCGCGCACAACTTAAAACGAAAGCCGTTTTTCCCATTGCCGGTCGCGCAGCAATAATCACCAAATCTGATTTTTGCCAGCCGGAAGTCATTCGGTCCAAATCGGTAAAACCGGAAGCCACGCCTGTTAAACCGTCTTTTTTGTTTTTCAGCGCTTCCATTTCCTTCAGCGTTTCGTGCATCAGGTCATCCATTTTTCGCGAATCTCTACGCAGGTTATTTTGGGCGATGTCGAAGAGGTTTTTCTCGGCTTTGTCCAGCAAATCCAAAACGTCGGTGGTGTCTTCGTAAGCCTGACTGATCACTTCCGTAGAAATCCGGATCAATTCCCGCTGTAAAAATTTTTGGATAATGATGCGCGAGTGAAACTCGATATTGGCCGCAGAAGCAACCCGATTAGTGAGTTCGGTAATATAATAAGCGCCACCGATCATTTCGAGGTCGCCTTGCTGGCGCAATTGCGCGGTTACGGTTAAAATATCAACCGGCGAAGTTTTTTCGAATAGTGTTTTTATCGCCAAAAAAATCTTTTGGTGGCTGTCGCGGTAAAAAACTTCCGGCTTTAAAATATCAATCACAGAAGATAACGCATCTTTTTCCAGCATCAGCGCGCCCAGCACGGCTTCCTCCAAATCCGTTGCCTGCGGTTGCAGTTTGCCCAAATTGCTGCTCGGCGTTGGGTTGGTAAACCGCGAACGGCGGTCGGGATTGAAGGTGCCTGATCTGTTTAAACTGTTTTCGCTTTCTGAACTCATAACATCAAAAATAAACAAAATTGGGCGGTAAATATTTTTCTGAAAAACCAACGGTGTTGAATACTTTTCTATTAGCCAAAACCTTGCTTTTTAACTCACAAAGCAAAAAGGTTATTGTAGACTTCTCCACAACTATTGTTAACAACATGCTTATAAATTTTATTTTAGGTTGAATATGAAGCAATTGAAGCAGTGTGGATAACTGTTAAAGCTGTTAACAATTTTATGCCGATAAAAGAAGCATCGGTATTAATCGCCTTCTTTGGCTATTTTTATAATTACTTTCGCACAAAAATTGATTAAGAAAATGATGCAGCGCCCGCAGTTTAAAAAGGAAAGCAACCAAATGGTTTTTGGCATCCGTGCCGTGATGGAAGCGATCCGTTCGGGCAAAGAAGTCGAGGCGTTGTATGTGCAAAGAGGTTTGGGCGGAGAATTGTTTCATGAACTGAAAACTGTTTTAAACGAATATCAGCTAACAGCGCAACAAGTTCCGGTTGAGAAATTGAACCGCATTACTTCAAAAAACCACCAGGGAATTATTGCGGTAATCTCAGAAATTACCTATCAAAAAATAGAAGACATTATCCCGCAAATTTACGAGCGGGGAGAAGTGCCGCTGGTTTTGGTTTTGGATGGCATAACCGATGTGCGCAACATGGGCGCGATTGCCCGAACGGCCGAATGTTCCGGCGTACATGCCATCGTTTTACCGACAAAAAATTCGGCACAAATTAATGCAGATGCGATCAAAACTTCTGCCGGCGCGCTGTACCAAATCCCGGTTTGCCGCCACCAGAATTTGCTGCAAACTGTGCAGTTTCTGCAAGCTTCGGGTTTGCAATTGGTTTGTTGTACTGAAAAAACAAATGCTGATATTTATGCGCCGGATTATACTTCGCCAACGGCCATCATTATGGGTTCGGAAGAAGACGGAATTGGGAACGAACTGATCCGTATTGCCGATCATCTGGCCAAAATCCCCATGTTTGGCAAAATAGAATCGTTGAATGTTTCTGTTTCGACAGGTGTTATTTTGTATGAGGCAATTAGGCAAAGGTTAGCTTTCAGCCATTAGCTTTCAGCAATCAGCTTTCCTGCAATGCTTCTTTTATGCCGATAAAAATAGTTGATAGCTATCAGCATTTAGCTTTCAACAATCAGCTTCCAATCATGCTTCTTTTATGCCGATAAAAACAGTATAGAATAGTTAGTGGCTGATTGCTGAAAGCTTTCAGCCTCCTAAATATAAACCGTCCCAAACTTCTGTTTCACATCGGCCACCACTTTCTTCACGTTCTGTTCCTGGTCTTTCGGACAAATTAAAAGCGTGTTGTTTGCTTCAACCACAATGTAATCGTTCAAACCCTGGATAATCACCAATTTCTCGTCCGGCACGTTGACCATACAATTGGAAGAATCGTAAAGGATCACTTTTTCTGAAGGAATGGCTGCGTTTCCCTGTTCATCTTTTTCTGCCAATTGATAAACGGAAGCCCAGGTCCCCAAATCCGACCAGCCAAACTCCGAAGGGATCACATAAACATTGTCCGCTTTTTCCATAATGCCATAATCAATCGAAATGTTGGTGCATTGCTGGTAAACCCGCGAAACGTAAGCCTTTTCGTCCGCCGTGTTATAAACCGAATTGGCTTCTTCAAAAATCTCGTTCATGTCTGGCAAATATTGGGCAAAAGCTTTAGTGATGGCTTTGGCGCTCCACACAAAAATCCCGGCGTTCCATAAAAAGTCGCCGCTTTGGATAAAGGTTGTGGCAATGTCCAGTGTTGGTTTTTCGGTAAAGGTTTTTACCTTATAAAAAGCGTTGTCCAACGCTTCTTCTGTGTATTGAATGTAGCCGTAACCCGTGTCCGGCCGTGAAGGTTTGATGCCTAAAGTAATCAGGCTTTGGTGTTTTTCGGCCGTTTCTAAGGATTGGTTGATGGTTTTTACAAAGTTGGCTTCGTCCAAAATTAAATGGTCAGAAGGCGCAACCGTAATTACCGCATCTTCATTTCCGTTCAAGATTTTAAAACAACCATAAGCAACACAAGGCGCGGTGTTACGCATTACAGGTTCGCCCAAAATCTGACTGTATTCCATGTCCGGCAATTGCGTTTTTACCAGTTCGATATAAATATCATTGGTTACGACGTAAATATTTTCTTTAGGGCAGATTTTTAAAAAACGGTCGTAAGTATGTTGGATCAGAGTTTTCCCTGTTCCTAAAATATCAATAAATTGTTTGGGATAAGAAGTCCTGCTGATTGGCCAGAAACGGCTGCCAATGCCACCTGCCATAATGATGGCATAATAATTCTTATTCATAGAAGTTAATCTTAGTGAGTGTAAATTTTGGGTGTGAAGATGTGAAAAATAGTTGGATTAGCGGGCATTTGCACCAGCCTGTTTACGTGCATTCAAAGCAAAAAGATCATCATTTAAACGTATAAGTTTACAATTGGTACTTCTTTTATTGCATAAAAAAGTTAAATTCGCATACGATTTTTCTTTCAATTAAAAGGTTTTAAATTGAAAGTTAATAAATAAATAATTTTAATGGAGATAATGACAGAGGCAAAAAAATCGCTTTTTGACAATTTACAAAGTTTTTTTGGTTTTAATAATTTCAAAGGCGATCAGGAAATCATCATAGAAAACATACTGGCAGACAAAGATACGTTTGTAATCATGCCAACAGGCGGCGGTAAATCCATGTGTTACCAGTTGCCGGCTTTAATGAGCGAAGGGACAGCGATCGTTATTTCGCCGCTGATTGCACTAATGAAAAACCAGGTTGACCAATTGCGGGCTTTTGGCGGATCAGACAGTACGGCGCATTTCCTCAACTCCTCGTTAAACAAAACAGAAATTGCACGGGTAAAAGAAGATGTGATTACCGGCAAAACAAAGCTGCTGTATGTTGCGCCCGAATCTTTGACCAAGCAGGAAAACGTAGATTTTTTGCAATTGGTAAAATTGTCATTTGTAGCTGTGGACGAAGCGCATTGTATTTCGGAATGGGGACATGATTTCCGGCCGGAATACCGAAAAATCCGCCAGGTAATCAGCAACATCGGCGATAATATCCCGATCATCGCGTTAACTGCAACCGCAACGCCAAAAGTGCAGCAGGACATCCAGAAGAACTTGCAAATGAACAATGCGCTTTTGTACAAATCTTCCTTCAACCGCACCAATTTATATTATGAAGTCCGCGCCAAGCGAAACGTATTGAAAGAGATTGTTCGTTTTGTAAAGCAGCACCAGGGAAAATCAGGGATTATTTATTGTCTCAGCCGTAAAAAAGTAGAAGAAGTTGCCGAAGCTTTAAACTTAAACGGCATCAAAGCTTTGCCTTATCATGCAGGTCTGGACCCGAAAGTGCGTGCCGATACGCAAGACAAATTCCTAATGGAAGATGTGGATGTGATTGTAGCGACGATTGCCTTTGGGATGGGCATTGATAAACCAGACGTTCGATACGTGATCCACCACGACGTGCCAAAAAGCATGGAAGGCTATTACCAGGAAACTGGCCGCGCCGGCCGTGATGGTGGCGAAGGCATTTGTCTTTCTTTTTACTCAGAAAAAGATATTGATAAACTGCAAAAGTTTATGAAAGACAAACCGGTGGCCGAGCGCGAAATTGGCACACAGATTTTGAAAGAAGTGATTGATTACGCCGAATCAGCAGTTTGCAGGCGGAAGCAAATCCTGCATTACTTTGGCGAAAACTTTGATGCGAAAGATTGCCACAATATGTGCGATAATTGCCGGGCGCAAAAAGAGTTTTTCAATGTGGAAGAACCTTTGCGGAAAGCCTTGAATTTGGTTTTGAAGCTGGGTGAAAAGTTCGACGACCACCATATCATCAGTGTTTTGATGGGTGTAGATAATCCTCAGATCCATAATTACGAACATCATTTATTGCCGGAATTTGGCTCGGGCGTGGAAGAAGGTGAAAACCTGTGGAAATCGCTGATGCGGCAGGCCTTGCTCAACAACTTTCTGGCAAAAGATATTGATTATTACGGTTTGTTAAGGTTAACCGACCTCGGCAAAGATTATCTTCAAAACCCGTACGAACAAAAATGGGTTTTAAACCGGCCAATGGGCCCAACGGATGATGATGCGTCTGAAGATGATACACCGCAAGGTTCTGCCGTTTTAGATACACAACTGCTGCAAATGCTGAAGGATCTGCGTAAAAAGATCGCGAAGCAAAAAAACCTGCCGCCGTTTGTGATTTTTCAGGATCCTTCCTTAGAAGAAATGTGCACGCATTATCCAATTACGCTGGACGAAATGAAGCAGATTTCGGGTGTTGGAACTGGCAAAGCCATGAAGTTTGGCACTGCTTTTACCGAACTGATTAAGAAATATGTAGAAGAAAACGACATTGACCGCCCGGTTGATCTCGTTATAAAATCTGCTGCTAATAAATCGGCCATCAAAGTTTCGATCATCCAAAACATTGACCGGCATATTGCTTTGGAAGATATTGCTTCTTCCAAAGGTTTATCCTACGAAGATATTTTACGGGAAATCGAATCCATTGTCAACTCCGGCACCAAACTCAATTTAAGTTATTACATTGATGATTTGATTGATGAAGACCGCCAGGAAGAAGTGTTTGGTTACTTTCGAAAAGCAGAAGCTGATTCGATTGAAGACGCTCTAAAAGAATTAGGTTCTGATGATTATACGCACGAAGAACTGCAATTGATGCGCATCAAGTTTATGTCGGAATTAGGAAATTAATACTGATAAAAGAAGCATTGTATTTATTTGCAATGCTTCTTTTATGCCTGTAAAATTTATCTTCTAACAGTCATAACCAACCACCAATTTTTTATCGGTAAAAGAAGCATTAGATTTATTTGCAATGCTTCTTTTATGCTTGTAAAATCTGGCTTCTAACAATCATAACCAACCACCAATTTTTTATAGGTAAAAGAAGCATTGGTTAAAACGATACAATCTTAAACTCCGTTCTTCGGTTTCTGCTCCGGCCTTCTTCGGTTGTGTTTAGGGCAACAGGTTGCATCGCACCATAACCTTTAAACGTTAACCTGGCGGCAGCAACTTTATTGGCAATTAAATATTGCTGCACGGCTTTTGCCCGGTTTTCAGACAAGGTTTGATTTGATTTTGCATCGCCAACATTATCCGTAAAGCCGGAAATTTCGATGGTTACTTTCGGGTTCAAACCCATAAAGCTAATCAACTTGTTCAGTTCAGCTTTCGATTCCGGTTTCAAATCCGATTTATTGGTGTCGAAAAAAATATTCCGCAACACCGATTTATTGCCCACTTCAATCGCCTGCAAAGCCACATCAATATGATAAGGTTTCCCAACTTTTTGGTTGGCCAGCGAGAAATTTTCAGAATAAAACAAATAACCAGGACGGGAAATATTCAAACCATAATCTTTGCCAATGGGCAACGTAGCCAAAAATTGTCCCTGGTTTAAAGCATTTACATTTTGAAAAATTGTTTGGTTGGTTTTCAAATCTATAATCTGCACATCGGCATCAATGGCCTGTTTGCTTTTTGCATCTTTTACCGTGCCTTTTACATACGTTACCACGTTCGGCCGCAAATTTTCGGGCATTTCAAAAGTGTAAATATCATAACCGCCGACACCTTTTAAATTATTGGAAGAGAAAAAAGCATAAGCACCATTGGCCGTAAGCGTTAATCCGTTTTCGTCGCCGCTGGTGTTGATGGGATAACCTAAGTTTTCCGGCTTTTGCCATTTGCCGTCCTTGCCTTTCCGGCTCAAAAACAAATCTTTACTGCCTAAACCCGGCCAGCCGTTGGACGAAAAATACAACGTTTGGTCGTCTGGATGGATAAAAGGCGATTGCTCATCGTAAGGCGTATTGATGTTTGGGCCGAGGTTTTCCGGTTCGCTCCAGCCTTTTTCGGTGATGGTTGATTTCCAAATATCGTAGCCACCGTAACCTCCTTTTCTCAGGCTGACAAAATACAAAGTTTTTCCATCCGCGCTGATGGAAGGTTGCGATTCCCAGCCTGGCGTGTTAATTGGCGCGCCCAAATTAAAAGGTTTGTCCCAATCGGTACTGTTTTTACGGGATAAAAATATGTCGCAACGGCCCAAACCATCCGGACGGTTACAGCCTGTGAAGAATAAATATTGGCCATCTTGCGTGAGCGATTGCGCGCCTTCATTAAATTCAGGCGTGTTGATTTTGGCGCTTAAACCAACTGCATTTGTCCATTTTCCGTTTAGTTTTTTGCTTTGGTAAAAATCTTCGTTGTTGCCAATTTTCCGCGTAAAAATGATGGTGCTTTCATCCGCAGTAACATTGGGCAAATATTCATCCGCATTGGTGTTGATGGAAGTGCCCAAATTAATTGGTTTAAATTCAACCGGATGCTGCACGGCCAGCAAACTAAAATCGCAATCAACAATTAGTTTTTGAGCCATTGTGCGGTCTTTCGGCTGGATTTCATTAAAAGTTAAATAATGCTGCAATGCTTCTTTTGCCTCAGCATATTTGCCCAGCATAATATTTACATTGCCTAAATTCAAATAAACGGCGCGGTTAAAATTTGGGTTGAGGGCAATGGTTTTTAAGTATTGAACGGAAGCCTCTGGATACTGATGGGTGTACAAATAAACGCTGCCCAACTGGTAATGCGCATCCGTAAATTCGTCATCGGTGGCAATGGCTTGTTTCAGCAAATCGGCCGCTTTTTCGTACTGCTGATAATTGATGCTCTCGTTGGCCAGCGTATAAAATTTGATGGCTTCTTTGTTATTCGTTGCATATTGGCGTTGCGCCAAAACCGAAAAAGGCAGGCATAAAAGAAGTATCCACAGGTATCGCATCACAATTGGTTTATACGAAACCAAGTTAAAAATATATCAAGGAATGTTCAAATATTTATGCGTTTGCAGCGAAACTTCCCATTTTGGGTTTTGCATCACGTAATCCACAATCAGCGGCGTAACGATGGCAGCTTTGGACCATTCGGGCTGCAAATACAACTTACAATCTGCAGAAACCAAAGCAGCGTGTTCTTCGGCCCATTTAAAATCCGATTTATTAAAAACGATCACTTTCAATTCATCCGCAGCAGCCAAAACCGAAGACGTTGGCGCTTTAAATTTTTTGGGCGAAAGGCAAATCCAATCCCAGGAACCGGAAAGCGGGTACGCACCGGAAGTTTCGATAAACGTTTTAATCCCTCTTTGCTGCAGTTCGGACGTGAGGTAATCCAGGTTGTACATCAGCGGTTCGCCGCCGGTTATCACCACAGCTTTTGCCGGATGCTTTGAAGCGTTTTCCACAATCGTATCAACCGAAGTTAGCGGATGTTGGCCGGCATCCCAGCTTTCCTTCACATCGCACCACGGGCAACCCACATCGCAGCCGCCCAAACGGATAAAATAAGCAGCTTTTCCGGTGTTAAAGCCCTCACCCTGAATGGTATAAAACTCTTCCATCAAAGGAAGCATCGTATCGCTGGCCGGTTTTGTTAAAGTCGTTATCACCGTGCAAATATAAACATTAGCACTGCAACGGTTTCTAAAGGCTGGATTTTCAGACAGAATGTTTACTTTAATGCCAGCCAAATCAGTATTATTACTCTCAAATTAAAAGCCGCATGAATAAACTTTACTTTGCTGTATGGATACTTCTTTTATCGGTCATTTTTTCGTGCGCCAATGTAGAAGAGCGTTATGTTTTTCAAAAAAACGGCTCCTGCAAAATCAATTATATTTTTAATATGGGCAAGGCGGTTTCGGTGCTTTCCAATTTGCTGCCGGATTCTGTCCGCCAGTCGCCTTCGTATTTAATGCCGAAAGATACGGCCATCAATTTTTATAGTGATTTAACCGAAGCCGAACGTAAAAAATTAAACAACGATCAGGTTGATCTGGCGCGGGCAACTTTGTTGCACCTCAAACTAAACTTAAAAAACAAACAGATGCTGGCCAGCGTGCAGTACGAAGCAAAAAGCCCGAAAGAGGTAAAATATTTTTTAACGCACATTTCAACTATTGCCCAGCAGCAAAAAATAGGACAATTGATCAGTGATCCGCAGGTGATACAGGCGAGTTCAGGCAGCGGTGGAATGGGCATCAACGAAGATTATTTTAACTACGATATCGGCACCAAACATTTTTCCAGAAAAGTGGATACCGTAAAGTTTAGAAAATATTTTAAACAGAACGAAGCGATGTTCAACATGGCCAAAGCCGCGCTGATTGACATGCCTTATTCGGTGATCATGCACTTTCCGCGGCCTATCAAAAAAACCGGAAATGCAAAAGCCAAATTATCGCCCGATAAAAAGCAGTTAACGTTAAGCAGTAATTTTGAAGAAATTGTAAAAACGCCACAGTTGATGAACCTGAAAGTAGAATACTGATGCCGGAATGGATAAAAGTTGCCGAAAATATGCCGGTAAAAGAAGCATCCATCCGAAAAGTAAAAGCTGGTGGCCATAATATTTGTCTGGTTTATGTTGAAGAGAAGTTTTACGCAGTTTCTTCAAAATGCCCACATGCCGGAGGCGAACTGGCAGGCGGCTGGTGCAAAGATGGAAACCTGATTTGTCCGATTCACCGTTATCAATACAGTTTAGAAACCGGACGGGGAGCAGCCGGACAAGGCGATTATATTGATACGTTTCCGGTTGAGGTTCGGGAAGACGGCGTTTTTGTGCAGGTTAAAAAGAAGTGGCGTTTGTTTTAAAGTCATTCCCGCCGGTAGTTCATCCCTGTTTTTGGCGGTGCTTCTTTTACCACCTGTTTTTTCGGTTTAAAAGCGTTAAAACTGGGCTGTACAATTTTGATGCTTTGTTTAGAAAGGTCAATACTTGCATTCAGTTCAAAACCCAATAAAATAATTAGCGAGTTGAGGTAAAGCCAGATCATCGTTACAATCAGCGTTCCGATTGAGCCGTAAATTTTATTGTACGAAGAAAAATGGTTGATGTAAAAACTAAAACCCAAAGAAGTTAAAACCGCCAGCGTGGTAGCCAGGATAGAACCTGCGCTAAAAAACTTCCACCGGTGTGTATGCACGGGCGCGTATCGGTACAAAATAGAAACCGTTACCAAAAACAGCATGATCACAATTGTCCAGCGGATCAGCACAAAAAGCGAAACCCAAAGAATATCGCTTCTGTTTCCGTGCACTTGGTTACGGGTAAAACCGATAAACTTTTGTCCGAAAATCATAATCGTAATTCCAGCCAAAAACGCAAAAAGGATCAGTAAAGTTAAAACCAATGCAGTCCATCGCCTACGCATCCAGGTGCGGGTTTCGGTAGTTAAAGCCGACTTATTAAAAGCAGCCATCAAATTACTGACGCCGTTTGTAGCAAAAAATACGGCCGACAGAAACCCGAACGACAGCAATTGCCCGTTCTGGTTTTTGATAATGTCCACAATCGTTCCTTGAAAAGCCAGAAAAGTATTGGTAGGCATTACCGTTTCCAAAACCGATAGCAGCTTGTCCTGGAAATGTTTGATCGGGATGTAAGGGATTAAATTGAAAATAAAGATAATGCCCGGAAAAATGGCCAGCATCAGGTTGTAGGCCAGGCCAGATGCTTTGTTTACCAGTGATTCTTTTTTGATCTCTTCGAAGAAAAAAACAGCAATGGTATAAAGCGGCAACGAGTTAAAGCCAGGCAAAATCAGTGCTTTTGTCCAATTTAAAAAATAGTGGTAAAAGTTAAAGCGGAGAAGAAATCTGTGCGGCCAGTACATATTTTAAGGCTATACGAAAAATGGTTTTACGCGGTTCAGAAAATCCTCGGAAGGCAGGCAAGGGCGGTTGGTTTTGCGGTTGACAAAAACCAGCAGCGTTTCGCCCAGGTGGATCAGTTCCTCCTTTTCATTATACAGTTCGTATTTAAAATGGATGCGGACGCCAGGCATTTTTTCCATAATCACTTTGATGCTGATTTCTTCATCGTACAAAGCCGGTTTCAGGTATTTGCAGTTCATTTCCACCACGGGCATAATAATTCCGGATGCTTCCATGCCACTGTAAGTCATGCCCAAACTGCGCAGCATTTCTACCCGGCCAACTTCAAAATATTCGGCATAGTTGCCATAATACATGTAGCCCATTTGGTCGGTTTCGCCGTAGCGGACTCTGGTTTTGGTGGTGTGTGTAAACATTAACGCCGGATGTTGCGGCTGTTTAAAGCCTGTTGGAACTTGCGTGCATTGATTAAATGATCGGCCTTGTTGGTTGCAAAATTGTGGTAGCCCGAAAAATCCTCTTTGGCGCACATGTAAATGTAATCGTGCTTCTTGTAATTTAAAACCGCTTTTACGGCGTTTACCGATGGCATCATGATTGGCCCGGGCGGCAAACCTGTAAACATATACGTGTTGTAAGGCGAATTGAAAACGAGGTAGCGGTTTAATACTCTTTTTATCGTAAAATCTTTGATAGCGTAGATAACGGTTGGGTCGGCCTCCAGTTTCATGCCGCGGTTTAAACGGTTTAAGTACAGGCCGGCAATCGTTGGCATTTCGTTATCGTGCAAAGCTTCGGCATCCACAATGGAAGCTAAAATGCTCACTTGTATCGGTGTTAAATTGATGGATTTCGCTTGTTCTTTTCTTTCCGGTGTCCAAAATTTCTGGTATTCATCGTTCATCCGCGCAAAAAACTTTTCGGCCGAACCATTCCAATACATGGTGTAAGAGTTGGGCATAAACATCACGTAAACGTTTTCGGGCGTAAAACCAAACGTTTTGAGGTAAGCTGCCGAATCCAGCAAATGAATGATGGAAGCAGAATCCGGCTCCAGTTTTTTGCCGATCATCCCAGCAAAAGTCTCCTTCAAACGCACATTTTGAAAAGACAGTTTCACTGGTTCCTGTTCGCCCAAAGCCAGCATCCGGATAAACTTTTTGTTGCCCATGCCGTCGTGCAAACGGTATTTGCCGGGCTTAACGCGGTTTTCGTATTTCTCGCTGTAAGCCACTTGCAAAAAGGTAGTTGTATCTTTTACGATGCCTTTTTCTTTGATCGTTTTTAACACATCGGTAAAGCCGGAACCGGTTTTGATGTACAAATACTCCTGATTATCGGTTACGTTTGGCCCGTAATATTTAAAATAATAATTAAAGCCGGTAAAGGCCAGCAGCAGTAAAAGCAGGATTCCCAGCGCAATCAAAAACTTGCGGAGCAAATGCGGTTTCTGGTCGTTTTTTTCAGACATATTCAGGATAAATTAATGGATTTTGTGCAAAGCCAGCAGGCCGCCTTCCAAGTTGCGCACGTTTTTAAAACCTTGCGCGCGCAGCAGTTGTTGGCCAGTTTCGCTTCGTAAACCCATTTTGCAAATAACAATTATTTCTTCGTTTTGATGAAAAGGCAGCGCATTTGCGGCCGCGTTTAATTTACTTAACGGAATGTTTTGGCCGCCGATATTAAAAGTGGCAAACTCTATGGGTTCGCGCACGTCAATCAGGTTCAACTGCCCGCCGTTTTGCAAACGTTTTAACAATTCTTCCGCCCCGATATCTTCCGCCTCCGTCATTGATTAATTATGGTGTTGCTGATGTTGCTGGTGTTGCCGCGCCTTGCGAAACGGTTAAGTTGATGCGTGTGCCGATACTGACTTTGCCGGTCGAATCGGTTTTCATCGGTTGCTGCGCTTTTACCACCACTTTGGTCGAGTCGGTAATCGTGCCTTCGTAAGTAACGCTGCCCAAAGTTAGGCCCGACTGGCTGATCACAAATTTTGCGGCATCCAGTTCCTGGTTGGTCAGGTCCGGAATGTCCACCTCGCTGGCGCCTTTTCCATCGCCCAAAACCAAATCAATGCGCGAGCCTTTGGGCAGTTTTGCACCGGCTTTGATGGTTGCGCCTGCAAAACGGACTTCCAAAACGCGGTTCAAAGCAATATCAGAACGGTAAGTGGTATCGCCCAGCTTTAACCCAAAATTGGTAAGCGTGGCTTGTGCTTCGCGGAAAGTAACATTTTCCAGATTTGGCAAACCTACGTTTGGTGCCAATTTGGTGATGACGGTGAGGTAAATTGTGCGGTTCTCTTTTACGTTTGTGTTTGGGTCGGGGTCTTGTTGTACCACCGTTCCGGGATCACGATCGGGCAAATACACTGAATCAATTTTGTACTGAAAACCTTGCTGGTCTAACAAAGCAGTCGCGCGGTCAATTTGCATGTCAATCAGTTTCGGAACCGGGATGCCGCTGCCATGCCGCGTGTAATAATTTAAGCTAAAAGCTGCAACCAGCACCACAAACAACACGGTAAAAGCGGCAATAGCCAGGTTGATGAAGAAGGTTTTACTTTTGATGTATTCGAAAAAAGAACTCATTTACAAGCAGTTGTAAGCATTTAGGATGATGGGATTGACCGGTTCAAACATAATCAAAACCTCGCTAAATTTTGAGGCAATGATTGTTGATCTTGCAAATTCCCTTTCTAATCCTGCAAATTCTGGTCAAGATACTTCTTTTACCTGCCTTTTTTCATCCGATAACCATCCTGTAAATTCTCTCAATCCTGCAAATTCTGGTCAAGATGCTTCTTTTACCTGCCTTTTTTCATCCGATAACCATCCTGTAAATTCTCTCAATCC
>NZ_CALMAT010000058.1:0-4574 GCF_937859865.1 uncultured Mucilaginibacter sp. | reverse complement strand
TGCAAATTCTGGTCAAGATGCTTCTTTTACCTGCTTTTTTTTGATAAACTTCATCCTGTTAATTCCTTAATCCTAAAAATTCTGGTCAAAGACGATTACCTTTGGCTCTATGACTCCCAAAAACATCGCCCTGCTGGCCGGAGGTTATACTGGCGAATACGAAGTTTCCATCAACAGTGCCCGTAACATTGCTGCAGAATTGAACCGCGAAAAATACAAAGTGTACACCATTTTGGTAACCCGCCAAAACTGGTTTTATGTTGCCGATGGCGAAAATATTGCGGTTGATAAAAACGATTTCAGTTTGACCGTTACTGGTGAGAAGATCAGGTTTGATGCTGCGTTTATTACCATCCACGGCACGCCCGGCGAAGACGGCAAAATGCAGGGCTATTTGGACATGCTGGGCATTCCGTACAACAATTGCGGTGCCGCAACTTCAGCCATCACCATGAACAAAGCGTACACCAAAGCCGTGGTTAAAGGCATTGCAGATTTACATGTGGCCGGTTCGGTGCAGGTTTTTCGGCAGCAAAAAGAAGCGGTGGAAAATCAAATCCAACACCTCAAACTGCCTTTGTTTATCAAGCCCAACAACGGCGGCAGCAGCGTGGGCATGAGCAAAGTGAACGCAAAAGAAGCATTGCCCCAAGCACTGGAAAAAGCTTTTGCCGAAGACGAACAGGTTTTGGTGGAAGAGTTTATTCAAGGCCGTGAATTTAGTATCGGCATTGTGAAGTTTGGCAATGAAATAACAGTTTTGCCAGCGACAGAAATCATCAGTTCCAAAGAGTTTTTTGATTATGAAGCTAAATATACGCCTGGCGTTTCGCAGGAAATTACGCCGGCTGATTTAAGTTCGGCCCAAACCAATCGCATAAAAAGTATCGTAAAAGAAGCATATCAAATGCTCAACTGCAAAGGCATGACACGTATCGATTTTATTTTGCAGGAAGGAACGGATGACTTTTATTTTATCGAGATCAACACTACGCCTGGGCAGTCGGCCAACAGCTTAGTTCCGCAACAAGTCCGAGCCGCGGGATTAAAATTAAGTGAATTTTACGGGAGGTTGATTGAGGAAGCGTTGAGGTAAGAGGTTTGGGGTACGAGGTTTGAGGTGAAAGGACACCAATTTTTATGCGGTAAAAGAAGCATTTAAGAGGCAGGAGGTTTGAGGACACTGGTTTTTACCCGATAAAAGAAGCTAATAAATGAACGAACAGCTAAAGTCTTTGATCAATGCGATGGTTTCTATGCCGGAAACGGATTTGGAACTACTGGACAAGATAACTTTAGCAATGCAGGTAAAAAAAGGGGATTATTTGCTGGAACAAGGGCAAATATGCAAACATGTATTTTTCCTGAAAAAAGGTTTTTTCAGGATGTATTATGTTGATCCCAAAGGCAACCAAATCAATTATCGTTTTACCGATGCAGGTAATTTCCTGGTTGACTTTCAAAGTTTTTTAACACAAAAACCCTCCAACTATTATTGGCAGGCCATGCAGGATGCAGTGGTTTTGGCTTTTAAGCACGACGATGTTCAAACAATTTATCAGCAATCGCGCAACTGGGAGCGTTTTGGCCGGTTGATGGCCGAGCAAGTGTATCAGCAAATGAACGCGCGGGTAGAAATGATGCAGTTTTTAACACCCGAACAACGGTACGAGAACCTATTGAAAACACAGCCAGAACTGTTTAATAAAATTTCACAATTCCATCTTTCCTCTTATTTGGGCATCAAGCCCGAATCGCTTAGCCGCATCAGAAAAAGGCTGCACAATAAATAATTTTTGTACTTAACTATAGTCAACGTTTTGCAGGCCTGCTTGTCTGTATCTTTGTAGAATCAAAAGCACAACTTCTTTAAAATGAATTAATTAAGGTGGTTTTTGTTCTATCAATATTAAAATTAAGGACATGATAAAATTTACAATTTTGCTGGTGAAGCGAAAAGGTTTAAGCCACGAGGATTATGTATTATACCACAAAAACAACCACGCGTCGTTATTTACTTCCCTGCCCGAAGTGCAGCAATATGTTCGCCGTTATGTACAATGCTATTCGTTTCAGGTAACCATGCCGGGATTGCCGCCACCAATTTACGATGGTATCACCGAACTTTGGTTTGATACGGTAGAAGATATCGCAAAAGTTTTTACTGCTGAAAGTTACATGTCAACCATCCGCCCGGACGAGGAAAAGTTTTTAGACCTACATGCTTGTAGCTTTCTGGTCTCGACAGAAAACGTAGTGATTTGAAAAAAGGTGTGAGGTTGAGAGGTTTGAGGTATCAGGTAAGAGCCATGTTGACGATACCTCAGACCTAATACCTCAAACCTCTTACCTCAAATCGTATATTTCTCAATCATTTCCTGGCTCACTTTAGCCGCGCGGCCGGTGGCGATATCAATCAAAATATAATCGAACCAACCATCGCAGCATATTTTTTTGGTTTTTTGGTTGATGATCTCGAACTGTACGCGGCAGCCTTTATCTTCAAAACTTTCCAATCCGGTACGCACCACAAAACTATCGCCCAAAGTTAAAGCGCGTTTGTAATCTACATAAGCCGTGCGCACCACCCAGCCGAAACCCTGCTGCATAAAAGTTTCCATCGGCATCCCGTAAAAGCGTTCCATTTGGTCGTATCGCGCAGCCAGCACATAATCAAAATATTTGCTGTTGTGCACGTGTTGGAACATGTCGATATCGTCCGGCCTGACCTTAAATTCGCTTTCAAAAATGCTGTAAGGGATGTTCATGCGGAGGTTTGAATTTGGAAGCAAAGATGCAGGAAAGATAATTATCTGCGGGATAAGAATTAAATGGTGATGCTTCTTTTATCGGGTAAAAGTTGGGGGATAATTACACTTCTATTTCACCAACTGTTACCACCTGAATGTCGCTTATTGCTTTTAGTTTCCCTCATCATTTTATCACCCCCAATTCCTTGCCCACTTTTGTAAACGCAGCAATCGCTTTATCCAAATGTTCCTGCTCATGCGCTGCCGAAATTTGTACGCGGATGCGTGCTTTCCCTTGCGGCACTACTGGATAATAAAAGCCGATCACATAAATGCCTTCTTCCAGCATTCGGCTTGCAAAATCCTGCGAAAGTTTAGCGTCGTACAACATCACCGGAACAATTGGATGAACGCCCGGCTTAATATCGAAACCGGCAGCCGTCATCTGCTCCCTAAAATATTGGGTGTTGTTTTCCAGCTTGTCGCGCAATTCGGTGGTTTCGCGCAGCATATCCAACACTTTAATCGAAGCGCCGGTGATAGCCGGGGCAAGTGTATTGGAGAAAAGATAAGGCCGCGAACGTTGGCGCAGCAAATCAATAATCTCCTTGTGCCCAGATGTAAAACCGCCGGAAGCGCCGCCCAAAGCTTTGCCTAAAGTGCCGGTAATAATATCAACGCGGCCCATCACATTATGGTGTTCGTGCGTGCCGCGGCCGGTTTTGCCCATAAAACCGGAGCAATGGCTTTCATCAATCATCACCAAAGCCTGGTATTGGTCGGCCAAATCGCAAATTTTGTCCAATTGTGCAATCGTTCCATCCATCGAAAACGCGCCATCGGTAACAATAATGCGGTGCCTTAGATCCTTAGTCGCTTTCAGTTTTTCTTCCAAATCGCCCATGTCGTCGTGTTTATAACGGTAACGCTGCGCTTTGCACAGCCGCACACCATCAATGATCGAAGCATGGTTCAGCTCGTCCGAAATGATTGCGTCCTGCTCGTTGAACAACGGCTCGAAAACGCCTCCGTTGGCATCAAAAGCGGCGGCATACAAAATGGTATCTTCCGTCCCTAAAAACTCCGACAGCTTTTTTTCGAGTTCTTTGTGGATGTCCTGCGTGCCACAAATAAAACGGACTGACGACAAACCATAACCATGCGCATCAACCGCTTGTTTGGCGGCTTCCATTACTTTTGGGTTGGAAGACAAGCCCAGGTAATTGTTCGCGCAAAAGTTGATTACCTGTTTACCGCCCTGCACTGTAATTTCTGCCCCTTGCGGCGAAGTAATTACACGTTCTTTTTTATATAAACCTGCTTTTTCAATTTCGGCAAGTTCGTTTTCTAATACGTTTTTTAATGTTTGATACATGATGGTTTGAATTTTTTATGTGGATTGATCCCGGTTATTTACAAGTTACAATGCTTCTTTTATCGCCTAAAAATCGTTAATCTTTTTTGAAGCTGATAACTGATTGCTGAAAGCTGACAGCAATTTTATAGTGCTAAAAGAAGCATTGTTAATTTTTATCAACAATCAATTGCTTGGATAAATGGGCAATCATGTCCGATGTAATTTGAGTTAAATCAAAATCTGGTTTCCAGCCCCAGTCTTTTTGTGCCGAAGTATCATCAATGGATTCCGGCCACGAATCAGCAATCGCCTGACGGAAATCGGGCACAAAACCACATTGAAAATCAGGAAAAAACAATTTGATATTCTCGTACAATTCTGCGGGCGTAAAACTGGTTCCGGCCAAATTATAAGAAGTCCTGACACTAATTTGGTCTGCTGGTGCTTCCATCAGTTCTATCGTAGCC
>NZ_CALMAT010000057.1 GCF_937859865.1 uncultured Mucilaginibacter sp. | reverse complement strand
AAAAAGAAGCAGAAAAAGCGGTGCTGGATAAAGTTGCTGTCATGAAAAAAGAACTCGCTGCAAAGCATGCTTCTTTTAATGGCATAAATTTCATTTCCGAAGAAGTAGAACTGCCCAATGCAGAAGCTTTAAAAAGCCTGGCATATCAAACCAAAGATATTGTTGCCAACTTGGTTTTGGTTTTAGGTGCTGTTATCGACGGAAAACCAAATTTAACCGTGATGCTTTCCGAAAACTTGGTGAAAGAAAAAGGTTTGGATGCGCGCGCCATCATTAAAGAACTGGCCAAAGAAATACAAGGCGGCGGCGGCGGCCAGCCTTTTTATGCAACAGCAGGCGGAAAAAACGCAGCGGGATTAAAAGCGGCCATCGAAAAAGCAAAAACATTTATCTCTGCACAAATCTGAAAAAAACAGGCATAAAAGAAGCATCCCAAGTATTTCGGGATGCTTCTTTTATCGGCTAAATTTTGTTAATGATGACCGCGATCGTCGTGGCCTCCGTCATATCCGCCTTGACGGCCTTGTCCGTGGTCATCGTGTCCGCCGCCGTATCCGCCTTGGCGGCCATCACCTTGTCCGTGGTTATCATGGCCGCCACCGTTAAATTGTCCTTGCGGCCTCCCTTGATTCGGGTTTCCTTGATTTTGATTTCCTCCGGGATGGTTATAACCGCCGCCATTGTTACCACGTCGATTAATATTCACGTTGTTTGTCCGGTTGATAGTTACATTATTGGTTCGGTTTATAACCGTACGGCTTTCGCGTAGCATTGGCTGGCGTGCACCGCTCCAGTTGCGGTAACGGCCATAAGCAACACGGTCCCTGGAAAAGTTTAGATATGGTTTTGGACGGTTGACCACTACTTTGTAACCGGAATACAAATCGTATCCGCGGTAACGCGGCGGCAAACTATTGGCAAAAATCCACTGTCCGCCATCCTGGTAAATATATTGCCCGGTAGCTACATCGTAATAAGATTCTATGTCCGGCAAATAATAATAATCCACATGGTTATAACCGGTTGGCCCCCATGCCGGCTGGCGGCCAATATTGATGTTAAGGCTAACTTGTGCCTGGGCAAAGGCATGCAACGATAAAACCATTACGCCGGCCAGTACCATTTTTAAAATTGTCTTTTTCATGATTGTTGAAGTATCTACGCAAGTTAAACGTAAAGCAAAGGCTGGGGTTTAAGTGATACGCGTAACAGTTTCATTACTGCTTTTATCTGTTAAAATAGCAAATTTGGATTTGGCTGAAACCTGTTTTGTACAATCAGCGGCAAACAAAACCAGGGTGGCTTAATCCAAAATAATTGATAGTTTTACAACTTTAAACTAAAAATACAGCATTCTGTAAATGACGATCGAAACAGCCCAGTTGCAGGCAGGATATGAAGTAGTTATCGGACTGGAAGTTCACGCACAATTAGCCACGGCAAGTAAAGCCTTTTGTTCAGATTCGGCCGCTTTTGGTGCTAAACCCAACCGGCACGTCAGTCCGGTTTCTTTAGGCCATCCCGGCACGTTGCCTTTCATCAACAAAAAACATATTGAGTTTGCGGTAAAACTGGGTTTGGCCACGCATTGCCAAATCAGGAACTATAACTTTTTCGACCGCAAAAATTATTTTTATGCGGATTTGCCCAAAGGTTATCAAATTACACAAGATGCGGCCGCGATTTGCTTTGATGGATTTATAGGCATAAAAACAGTATCTGGGCAAAAGCAAATCCGCTTGAACCGAATCCACATGGAAGAAGATGCCGGCAAAAGCATCCACGATTTGGACGAAGCGAACACGCTGATTGATTTAAACCGCGCGGGCGTGCCACTGCTCGAAATTG
>NZ_CALMAT010000056.1 GCF_937859865.1 uncultured Mucilaginibacter sp. | reverse complement strand
ATTCCGGCCGGGGTGAGCGAAGGCATGCAATTGAGCATGAGCGGAAAAGGAAATGCTGCCCCTCGTGGCGGTATGCCAGGAGATTTGATCATTTTGATTGAAGAAATCCCGCACGAAACTTTGAAACGCGACGGCAACAACATTATTTACGATTTGCATGTGAACTTTGTGGATGCCGTTTTGGGCACAAGTGTAGAAGTGCCAACCATTGATGGAAAAGCCAAAATCAAAATTGATCCCGGAACACAAGGCGGAAAAATTTTGCGCTTAAAATCAAAAGGTGTGCCGGAAGTAAATTCTTACCAGCGCGGAGACCAGTTGGTGCATATCAACATCTGGACGCCAAAAGCAGTAAGCCGTGAAGAACGCGATGTGTTGGAAAAACTGCAAAACTCGCCCAACTTTAAACCCAACCCGGGCAAACACGACAAAAGTTTTATTGACCGGATGAAGGAATATTTTGAATAACACTAATTTTTAGGTGCTAAAAGAAGCATCACAAAAAAAGAGGCTGGTTAATCACCAACCTCTTTTTTTGTGGGTTTGTAAACCGGTATGCTTTTTTTATGGCATAAAAATCAGGCTGTTTATCAATTATTCTTCAGAAATTTCCTCTTCTATTTTTTGGTTGATGGTGCGGATGATCTGGTCGAGTTGAAGGCTGCATTGCTGCATTAGGCAAATAGATTCTTCTTTTTCTGCTGAATCGTCTGTTTCGGTAATCAGTTCGATCAAGCCTAAAATAGAAGCAACCGGTTTTCTAAGTTCATGCGAGCCCATCCAGGCAATGTTCTTCAATATTTCATTTTGGTGCCTGATCTTTTCCTCCTTCTCTTTTCTCGCCGTGATGTTGTTTTGAATAGAAATATAACCCTCAAATTTACCGTCGGAATTAAAAAGCGGTGTAAATTCTACATTCACCCAATATTTTTCTCCGTTTGCCTTATAGTTGATCACATCAATAGAAAAAACACGAAAAGCATTTTTGGCTTCGGCAATAATAATAGGTGCTTTCGGGTCTGATTCCGGCCCATTCAAAAAAACAGGCACTTTTCCTGCAATAGCATATAAATTATAGCCGGTAAAGTTTTCAAATGCTTTGTTTACCCATATTATTTTACTGTCTGCATCCATAATAACGATCATGTTGTTCACTTTGGTGATGATGTCGGCCAGCCTTTTGTTCTCGTCGTCAAAGCGTTTCAACTGGTCAATGTCTTTAATGGCGCCAATCATCCGAACAAATTTTTGCTTGCCGTCATATTGCAGGTAACCCTGATCGTACACATACTTGTACTGGTTGTTGTTGGTTTTTAAACGGTATTCCAGCCCGCAGTTCTCTTCCTTGTTTCTGATGGCCTGTTTATGTTTTCTAAGCACGCGGTCCAGGTCGTCCGGGTGGATTTTGTTTTTCCACCATTCATTACTGTCGGTAATGCTTTCTGTGGCCGAACCTAACAAATCTTCGATACTGCCGCTGTATTTAACCTGGTTATTGGCCGCATTAAAATCATAAATTACATCGTGCGTGGCTTTGGCCACCAGCTCATAGCGTTCCAATGCTTCTTTTAGCTGCAAATCTTTTTCCTTGTTTTCCGTAATGTCCGCAAAATAAACTGCTGCCCCTTCCTCGGTTGGGTAAGCGTTTACGCAAAACCATTTACGGGCATAAGGGCTGTAATCTTCAAAATTAACCGGTATGCCTTTTTCCAAAACTTTCTTATAATGCAGGTAAAAATTAGTGTTTTGGGCATCAGGGAACAATTCAAAATAATGATGGTTGATGATCTTTTCCTGCGGCCGGCCCAGCATTTTTTCGCTATTGGCGTTAACCGCTGTAATAACCCAGTTGCGGTTTATCAAAAAATAGCCGTCGTTAATGTTGTTTAATGTATTTTTTAAACTCTGCTGATACTTGTGCTTTTCCAGTTGTGCCAGCGTTAGTTCGGTTACGTCCTGCATGGTACCCTGCACTTTATACATTTTGTTGTCGCGGTAATACATCTTCCCCAACACTTTTGCATACTTTACCAAACCTGTTTTTGTAACGAAACGATAATTGACATTTAAATCTGTTCCCAATTTCAATAGGTTTTCTATCGCCTGGTTATAATTTGATAAATCTTCCTGGTGTATTGATTTTAAGATCGAACTGTAGTTTACATTTTCCGGTTCCCGGTCAATGTCAAAAATTTCGTACAATTCGTCTGACCAGAATAGCTTTCCGTCTGCAACAAAATATTCCCAGCCCGATACTTTTGCCAGTTTTTCTGTTTCTTTTTGTTTTTGTTTTTCCTGCTGCAACACCTGGTTCATCTGCTCCAGTTGCTGCTCGTATTTCACCTGCTCTGTAGTGTCCGAAGCCAGTACCATGGCACATTCTATGTCCTCAAAAATGATTTTGTGGGAAGTGATGTTTGCATAAATCAGGGAGCCATCTTTTTTCTGGTGCTGCCAGGTGCCAGAAATACGCCAGGTGCCTGTTGCGTAAGGCTGGTTTACAAATTCGGTAACCGAATCCGTCAATTTTCCCTGTTCTTCCAGTTTTCGGATATCATTAATGGTCATGCCCAAAAATTCTTCCCGGTTATAACCGTAAGTTGTAATTGCAGCTTCGTTTACCGATACAAATCTCAAAGTATGCAAATCATAAATCCACAACGGGTTTGGGTTGCCCAAATACAAGTTCAAAAAATCATTTTCTTTCTGCCTGATTGTTTTATTGTTTAATTTGATCAGCTTAAACACAACTACAGTATTCATTGCCACAAACAAAACCGGCAGCAGTATGTGGATCAGTCGAACAGAAAAACCGGTAAAATAGCTTTCAAACCAAATGATAATTTCGGTGGTTACGCCAAACCAAACCAAACAGGAAAAAGTGTAAATAATGGCAACTTTCAGCGTATTAAACCTCATACGCCTGCTGTTAAATTATTTATTGAGAG
>NZ_CALMAT010000055.1 GCF_937859865.1 uncultured Mucilaginibacter sp. | reverse complement strand
TGGCGATGGCCGTAAGTGCGCCGATTTTGGTTTCGTTTGATACTTTCAAAATATTGATTTTTTTATGGGGTTAATTTTTGTTGTTATTCGTTTTCCTTGCGGTATTTGATAATGGCACGGACAATGGAGTTAACAATTTCTTCCTGTCCTTCTTCCGAGTTTAAATACTTTTCATCGTCCGGGTTGTTGATAAAACCGGTTTCCACTAAAATGGATGGCATTGCGCTATGGCATAAAACCAAAACACCCTGCTCAATTACACCATTGCTGTGGCGTCCATCGGTTTCAACAAATTCCTTGTTCACTAAATCAGCAAAACGGATACTTTGTTTACGATATTTATTTTTATACGCATTTAATAAAATAGTGGAAGTTGGGTCGTTGGGGTCAAAAGCACTATTCATTTCGCTGGCGTCTTTTTCGTCCATCAAATTCTCGCGGATTGCCTTTTCCTCTTCCTTTGTGCGGTGAAAACCATAAACCAATATCAAAACACCTTTGCCGGAGCGGTCGGGAACGCGTGTCCTTTTGCCGCGTACGGTTTCAATTTTATCGGGCAAAGAGTTACAGTGGATCGAAATAAACAAGTTTCCTTTGGCTGCGTTGGCAATGTCAGAGCGTTTTTGCCAGTCTACATCTTCGCCGTTGGTGCGTGTCATCACCACTTTAATGTCTTTTAGTTCGCGCTGTATCGCTTTTTGCAACTTAAATGCAATGGCCAGCGTAACATCCTTTTCCAATGAAAAAGAACCGGCGGCACCGGCTCGGCGGCCACCATGCCCGGCATCAACCACAATGGTTTTTAGTTTAAAACGGTTGCTTTCTGTGGTGTCCGGCTTTACCGGTTTTTCTTCGATAAAAGAAGCAGTAGTGATAAAAAGTATAAAAAGCGGGAAACAATAAATGAGCCTTTTCAATGTTCTATTTTTCATTAATTTTGAGACCGTACACAACTTGTTTTGCAAAAATAATATTCGAAATCGATTTTGAGATTTATAAAGTTTCTTTTTCCTGTACTGCTTGCCAGTATTTGTTTTTTTTCCGCTTTTTCATTCTCAATTTCGCGATTAGCCCGAAAATATACGCCAAGGGTTAATGATACGATAATTCAGTTGGATTCTGCTAAAAAAAGAGACAAACGGTTTTTGCAGCGAGATTCTGTTCCTTCCAAAAGAAAAACCGGCACCAAAAAAACAGGGGTAAAAACAGCATCCAAAGCAAAACAAGACACCACCAAAACCGATACTTCAAAATCCAAAGGCGGGTTAAGTTCTACGGTTAAATACGCTGCAGAGGATTCAATTCGTATGGACCAGGCCAATAATATTGTTTATTTATACGGCCGGGCCCGGATCACGTATGCAGATGCAGCCATTGATGCAGATTATATCAAACTTGACCAGAAAAACCACCTGGCTTATGCCCGTGGTTTTGTCAACCCGAAAACCAAACGTTATACAGGCAAGCCCATCCTCAAACAAAAAAATGAAAGCCCGGTAACTGCCGATTCTTTGGTTTTTGATTATGTAACCAAGAAAGCAAAAATTTACCAGGCATTTTCGGAACAGCAGGGCAATTATATTTCGGGCGGACAGGCCAAAAAGCTGAACGAAGACGAAATTGCTTACCGCAACATCCTTTTCAGTACCTGTAATTTGCCTTATCCGGATACGCATTTTGGGATCATCATCACCAAAGGTATTGCCGAAAAAAACCAGATCATTTCGGGGCCGGCTTATCTTGAAATTGAAGGCGTGCCTTTGCCGATTGCCATTCCGTTCGGGTTTTTCCCGAAACCTGACAAACGGACTTCGGGTATTATCTTGCCAAGTTTTGGCGAAGATGCACAGTTGGGCTTTAACCTGCGCAATTTTGGTTATTATCTCGGTATAAATGATAACCTGGACATTACCAATTACGGCTCCATTTACTCCAAAGGTTCTTTCGAGCTGAGTACCGATGCGCGCTATTTAAGCCGCTACAAATATTCCGGCGATTTGGCTTTAAGTTTTGGCTACCATAAATACGGTTTGGAAACAGACCCGGCAGCAAAAGATTTTAACATCCGCTGGGCGCATACCCAAAACCCAAACGCAAGCCCGGGTTCAACTTTCAGTGCATCGGTAAATGCCGGTACTCAGACCTATTATCGTAATAACGCCAGTACCGTTAACTACAATTTAGCTGCTTTAACCCAAAACAACCTAAGGTCAAGCATTGCCTATAGTAAAACCTGGTTGGGCACGCCGTTTAATCTTACAATGAGCGCTAATCATAGTCAGGATTTGTCGAAAGGGACTATTGATCTGGATTTGCCGAGTTTTACGTTTAACATGGCCAGCATCAATCCTTTTGATACAAAAAACCGTGTTGGCGATCAGAAATGGTACCAGCGCATTAATGTGCAATATACCCTTACCGGCGATAACCGGGTAAGTGCGATACCGGAATCGCAGTTTTTAACCAAAGCGGTTTTAAAACGGTTTCAAAACGGCTTTAACCAAACCATCCCGGTTAGTTTGAGTTTAAACGTTTTGAAATACTTCCAGTTCAGCTCAAGTTTCAATTACAGCGAAGTGGATTTACTTCAAACCGTCAGAAAAAGATATGCCAGGGGAAATACCAGCGGCGCGGATTCTTTGGTTACCGATACCGTTGCCGGGTTTCGCCGTGCGGGTTCATACAGTGTAAGTACGGGTTTATCCACCAAGGTTTACGGTACATTAAACTTTAAAGGTGGAAGGCTGAAAGCGATCCGGCATACCATGACGCCTTCGCTTAGTTTTGCTTACCGGCCCGATTACAATAGCGATTCTTATGGTTATTACCACAATGTGGTGAGCAACCCGGCAATCCCATATCCTTATGCCGTAACCCGTTATTCTATTTTTGACAACGGGCTTTATCCCGGCCCTTCCGGCGGCCGTTCTGCCGGCATCAACCTGAGTGTTGACAATACCGTTGAAGCAAAAGTAAGGGCCAAAAGTACCGATACCACCAATACCGATCGTAAAGTGCCTATTTTGCAAGGGCTTTCTTTTTCTACTTTTTACAATTTACTGGCCGATTCGCTTAAACTTTCGCCCATCAGTGTTTCCGGCCGTACGGCTTTGTTCAACCAAAAATTGGGCGTTAATTTCAGCGGAATATTCAACCCTTACACCACGATTGTCCGGGATTCGATTAGCAACGGGCAATTGGTTAAATATGTTAGAACGATTAACCAATACACTTTAGAAAACGGGAAGTTGCCAAAGCTCACCTCTTTTTCGCTTTCCATGGATTTCAGCCTGAATTCAAACAGCATCAAAAACCAGAACCAGCAAAAAAACCAGAATTTAAACAATACCATTAATGGCATGAACCCGCAGCAGGCCAACGCTTTAGCTTTGATTAACCGCGACCCGAATGCTTTTGTTGATTTTAACATTCCATGGAATGTTTCCATGAACTATAATTTCTCTTATTACAATTCGGGGATTTCGACCAACATCACCAATACCATGAACGTGAACGGCGATTTTAACGTTACGCCGAAATGGAAACTGCAATACACTTCCGGTTACGATTTCCGCCTAAACAAAATAACCACAACTTCCTTATCCATTTACCGCGATTTGCACTGCTGGGATTTGGCTTTTCAATGGATCCCGTTTGGTTATTACAAATATTACAGCGTTGATTTGCGCGTAAAAGCCAGTATTTTGCAAACATTGAAACTGAACAAGCGGAAAGATTACTACAACAATTATTAAGCTTGGTTAAATCTGTACAACAAAAAAATCCGGAATGCTTCTTTTACCCTATAAAAATTGGTGCGTATTGAATTTTTGATTTGTTTAGGCTGATTTCAACACCAATTTTTATAGGGTAAAAGAAGCATGGAAACTTTAATAAATAAATTTTAAACAGGCTCAAAACATGTTAGCAGAAATTATTACGATTGGCGACGAAATCCTGATCGGGCAAATTGTAGACAGCAATTCGGCGTGGATGGCGCAGCAATTAAACGCAATTGGCATCCGCGTAAAACAAATTTCTTCCATTTCTGATAACCGCGAACATATTTTGACCGGCATAAAAGAAGCATCGCAACGTGCCGATGTAATTTTGATGACCGGCGGATTAGGCCCGACAAAAGACGACATCACCAAAACAACTTTGGCCGAATATTTTGGCGTTGGGATGAAACGCGATGAGGCAACTTTAGAACACGTCCGCCAGATTTTTGCCCGTTTTAACCGTCCGTTGTTGGATGTCAATATCAGTCAGGCCGATGTTCCCGAAAATTGTGAAGTTTTGTTTAATAAAAACGGCACCGCGCCGGGCCTGTGGTTTCAGGAAAATGGAAAAGTTTATGTTTCGATGCCCGGCGTTCCGCACGAGATGATGTATCTGATGGAAGATTTGGTGATCCCAAAACTGAAAGCAACTTTTGCCCTGCCCAAAATCTTACACCAAACTATTTTAACCGTCGGCGAAGGCGAATCGTTTTTAGCTGCGCGAATTGCAGATATTGAAGACCAGCTTCCGCCCGAAATTAAACTGGCTTATCTTCCTAAATTAGGAACCGTGCGTTTGCGGTTAAGCGCTTATGGAAATGCTGATGCGGACGAAGAAAAGCTGAAACAAGAACTCGAAACCCAAACTCAAAAACTCATCAACCGCTTAGGCCAAACCGTTGCCGCAACTGAAGATATTCCGCTGGAAAAGGCAATACTTCTTTTAATGGCAAAAAACAAGCAAACTTTAGCTTTGGCCGAAAGCTGTACCGGCGGCTATTTGGCGCATTTGTTTACCAGCCAGCCTGGCGCTTCCAGCGTTTTTTTGGGCGGCGCGGTTTCTTATTCGTACGAAATGAAAGAGAAAATGCTGGGCGTAAACAGCGATACGTTGTGGGAAACCGGAGCAGTGAGTGAGGAAACCGTACGCGAAATGGTGGAAGGTGCCTTGCGAAATTTTGGTTCTGACTATGCCGTTGCCGTTACCGGGATTGCCGGCCCGGACGGCGGAACGCCCGAAAAACCTGTTGGTACGGTTTGGATCGGTGTTGCGCGAAAAGGAAAAACTATTGCCAAAAAATATGTTTTCGGCAACAAACGCATTCAGAATATCGAACGCACGGCCATCACGGCCATGGGCGATTTGCTTAAACTGCTGCGCGAACCAATTGTATAACCCACAATAAATTGTACTTTTGGACCAATAAAAAATAATGGCGCTATACGAATTGTTACTGCCTAAAATGGGCGAAAGTGTTGCCGAAGCCACCGTAATTAAATGGCTGAAAGCACCCGGCGAAATGGTTGAAGCCGAAGATGCGGTGGTTGAAATCGCAACCGATAAAGTGGATTCGGATGTAGCTTCACCGGTAAAAGGCAAATTGGTAGCGCAATTATTTAAAGAAGATGAAGTGGCACAGGTTGGCGCGGTTATCGCACAAATAGAAACCGAACCCGACGGGCAAAAAGCAGAAACGCCAAAACCGGTTGAAACACCAGCACAAATAACTCAGCCTGAAAAAGAGCCGGTAAAAGAAGTATCCGAAGAAAAAGTACCGGTAAAAGAAGCATTGCCTGTAAACCTTCCGGGTTTAGAATTTTTGGAACCTAAACCACTTGCACAAAACCCTGTAAAAGAGAGTATCCGTTTTTATTCGCCTTTGGTAAGAAGTATTGCTGCGCAGGAAAATATCAAACAGGAAGAACTCGACCGAATTTCGGGAACCGGAGCCGAAGGCCGATTGACCAAAGATGATCTGCTGCTTTATTTGCAAAACAAAAAAGCTTCGGCACAAACTTCAAATCCAACAAAACCAACGGAAACTGTTGCCGAAAAAACACCGGTAAAAGAAGCATTGCAAGCGGAAAATAAACCAACTTCACGTGTTGTGGCTACCGTTTCTGCTGGAGATGAGGTCATCGAAATGGACCGGATGCGCAAAATAATTGCCGAACACATGACAAGCAGCAAGGAAATTGCAGCCCATGTAACTTCCTTCATCGAAACCGATGTTACCAATTTGGTGCTTTGGCGCGAGAAACACAAAACGGCTTTTGAAAAACGGGAAGGCGAAAAAATAACCTTTACGCCAATTTTTGTGGAAGTAGTTGCCAAAGCGTTAAAAGCGATGCCGATGGTGAATGTTTCGCTAAATGGAACGCAAATCATCAAAAAGCAAAATATCAACATTGGCATGGCCACGGCTTTGCCAAACGGAAACCTGATTGTACCGGTGATTAAAAATGCCGACCAGTTGAATTTGTTAGGTTTAACAAAATCCGTCAACGACCTGGCTACCCGTGCGCGCAACAACAAATTGAAACCCGAAGAAATAAAAGACGGAACTTTTACCCTTACCAATATCGGTTCTTTCGGAAACATTATGGGCACGCCGATCATCAACCAGCCGCAGGTTGCTATTTTGGCAATTGGCGTGATCAAGAAAAAACCGGCCGTTATCGAAACCGAAACCGGCGATATGATTGCCATCCGGCATTTGATGTACTTGTCGCTTTCCTACGATCACAGGATTGTAGATGGCGCGTTAGGCGGCATGTTTTTAAAGAAAATTTCTGATTATTTAGAGAACTGGGATCCGAAGCGGGAAATCTGATGCTTCTTTTACCGGCATAAAATCAGTATTGGTTTTTTACTATTCTAATTCTTCTTTGGCTACAGCAATTAGTTTTTTACTGACTTTGTTTTTGCCAATGATAAAAATAGAAAAAAACAAGGCGCAGGTTACAAAAAATAAACTCAAATAAGCACTGACAAAGCTACTTGCTGCTGCTAAAATAAAACAAACCGGGCCAATAATGGCAGATCGCGTTGCAGAACGGTAAATACTTTTAGTCAGGGCTTCGTGCTTTACGTCCTCGTGTTTAATAATGTATTCAAGGATGATAAAGTGCATCATCGAAATCAAAAACAAAGTACCGGTATAAATTAAAATGGTTGTTGGCATAAAAAAGTTATCAGCCAAAATAGAAGCCGGAAAAGGGATGAGTGCATTAAACATCAGATAAACCAAATTGAGCCAAAGCAAAGGCGTATCAACTACCTTTGCAAAACTAAATATGCGGTGGTGCGCGATCCAGAAAATACCAATTACCAAAAAACTAAAACCAAAACTTAGAAGCTTTGGTGCTGCAGCCCGGATGATTTGGTTAAGCTGGTTGTTATTGGCAATATGCACATCCGGGACTTTTACATTTAGTACGATCAAGGTAATCACGATAGCAAATACACCATCCGAAAAAGCTTCAAGCCTGTTTTTATTCATGTTGTATTTCAGCTAACACAACTGCCAACATTTTGTTCAGTGCTATTGGTTGGCATTAACCAGAGTAGGGTTATTGTTTTTTTGAAATATCGTGCGGGTATCTTTTGCTTCTGGCCCGATACTGTTGTTTGCTGCAACTGGATGCCAATACCAATACGATTGACAGAACAGATAATTTAAGTGTTAGATTTTTCATACTGTTTTTATACGGTTAAAATTAATAAAGATAATAGGATAAACTTTGGTTTTTTTAAAAATGTGTTTTGGTTTAATTATAAACCATTTTTATTCTATTACTATTCCTACTATTTATTACTTTTGATAATCTCAACAATACTTTCGTTATGCCTAAAAACTTAAACTATCCTTTGGCTTCTTTTCAAAAAGCTTATGCTTTGGCTGATGCTGTAAACGCTTTAGGCGGAAGTTGTACCATAGAAAACTGTGCACAAAAAATGCAGCGCAAAGTAAGCGGCGGTTTTATGGTGATCATTTCTTCGTCACAAAAATTTAAATTGGTAAACTTTGAAAAAGGTTTAATTACTACAACTGAAGAATATAAACTAATCAAACATTCTTATACCAATAGCGAAAGGTTGGATTTGCTGAGAAAGGCTTTTTTATCCCCGCAAATTTTTTCTTTGTTATATGATAGGTTTAAAGGTAAAGAACTGCCAACCGAAATGCTCGACAAAATATTAATCCGGGAGTTTGGCGTAGAAGAAAATACTGCAGGCCGTGTTGCAGGTTATTTTGTAGATGGTTTAAAAACGTATGGTTTATTAAACGGTTCTGCTGTTTTAGATCCGGCAAACGAAGAAGTTACAGCAACAGAGCAAAACACAGCCAGATTTGAAAAACCAGTTGTAAAAGTAGAAGCGGAAAAACCTGTTGAAGAAACAGCACCGAAAACCAATGCTTCTTTTATCGGCCTAAAATCAGTAAACTATGAACTGCAAATTTCAGGGCCAGGAATTGATACAAAAATTTCCATTGATGACGAAGAAGATTTGTTGATCGTAGAAGCTGTGCTAAGAAAAATCCAAAAAGCATTAAACACAAAAGCTTAAATCGGAATTAGTTTAATACTATTTTTTGGAATAATAAATTGGTAATAAACTATTTATTAATTACAGTTTTTATGAAATAATTGGTGGTTGAGAATTTTAATTTTTTCCTTTTTGCCCAACCAATAAAATTAGAGATCCTATCCACAAAGCTATCGCCCGTATTTTTTACTACATAATTTGGAAAGTTAAAACGTTCGGGTTGGTTTAGGTTGGTAAATTCCCATGGATGAAAATACAAATTTAGATAGCCATCTTTTTTATAAGTTTGATAGCATAACCATTGGATTAGTTTTAAAGGCAAATTATGAAAAGTCAGCCAAAACAAAGGAAACCGAACAACCGGCGTAACCGAAGACGGCAATTGTAAAACTTGGTCTTTAAAGAACCAGGTGCGCGGTTTGTTGAAATTGTTGTACCGGCCAGGCAACCAGGTTGGGTTGACGGAAGAATTATAAATGTAGCCTGCTTTAAAAATTTCCCGCTCGTCTACCGGCATCATCCGCGCCATACGGTAACCTGAAACCTGCAATCCGGTCAACTGCTCCAATGCTTCTTTTGATTGCCTTAAATGTTCCACCTTAAAATCCGAATGGTAATAACCGTGAGAAGCAATTTCGTGTCCGTCGGCAACAATTTTTTGAATAATTTCCGGCTTATTTAAGGCATAATTGGCAGTGCAATAAAAGGTTGCCTTAATTTCATGCTGTTTTAACAAAGCTAAAATCTTTTTCGTTCCTTCTGTTGAAATTGCTAATTGGTCTTCAAAAGAAATAGTTTTGCCATATTCAAACGGCATGTCAAACTCCTCAATATCAAAGCTTAATAAAATCATGGTTAATTTTTACCAGGTTAGAAGAACGGACAATATAATTTGGGCGTTGCTTGGCCTGCATAAACAATTTGCCCAAATACAAACCGATAATGCCCATCACCATCAATTGCAAGCCACCGAAAAACACAATGGTGGCCAGGAGCGAGGCCCAGCCGGAAACCACATGGCCGGAAAAATAACTGATTAAAATATAAGGCACATACAATACTGCGGCAATAGCAAAAAACAAACCGATACCAATGGCAATATTTAACGGACGAACGCTGAAAGCGGTGATACCCTCCACTGCAAAACGAACCATGCGTTTGAAAGTATATTTGCTTTTTCCTGAAAAACGCGGGTCGCACACGTAGTTGATGGCATATTGTCGGAAGCCCAACCAGCGAATCAAACCGCGCATAAACAAACCGTTTTCAGGTAGTTGCGCCAATACGTTTGCTACTTTTCGGTCAATCAGCCTAAAATCTGCCGTTCCTTTTTCCAGTTTTGTATCTGACAAAGAATTGATGATGCGGTAATAAATATCCGAAGTTTTGCGCTTAAAAAAAGTAGCTTCATCGGCATACTCGCGGGTGGTATAAACAATGTCGTAGCCTTCTTCCCATTTCTGCAAAAATTGTGGGATTAGTTCGGGCGGATGTTGCAAATCACTGTCCATACAAATAATGCAATCGCCGCTGGCATGATCATAACCGGCCTTTAAAGCATTTTGATGGCCAAAATTGCGGGAAAGTTCCAAGTAAAAAAAATGGTCGCCGATGTTGGTTGAAAGTGCTTTTAGTTTATCCAACGTATGGTCAGAACTGCCGTCGTCCACAAAAATAACTTCATATTGATAAGGCAGTTTTTCAAAAACAGCAATCAGCTTTGACGCAAGCGTTTCCACATTACCTTCTTCGTTAAACGATGGAACCACGATGGAAACTAATTTTTTCATACGGCTAATTCCGCTTTTTCGGTTTCTGAGACAGAGTTTCTTGTCCAGGTTTCATAAACTACATATAACCAAACCAAGAAACACGGCAACGCTTTTAAAGAATATTTTACCACATACTGGGTTTGGATGAATTTAGGAAAAATATCAGAAGGCGAAAGGCTGGTTAAAACAAACGCAAAAACCAGCAAAGCAATTTCTATTTTAGTTACAGGTTTTGGCAGATTAACAAACCAAATGGCAACGCCAACAAAAGCGATAATGTAAGTTGGCGATTCGGAACCAGAACTAAAAAGCACAGTAAACAGCAGTGTCGAACTTAAAATAAGCAATTGGTAAGAGATGGTTTGGTATTTTTTGATAAACAGGTAAGAAGAGCCGAAAAGTGCCAAGGCCGGTAGCAAAACCACCAGATCAGAAATTTTGGGCAGCAAAAAAATACGCCTAACCATGCCGATAACAGAAATATCCTGCATAACAGATACTGCGTTTTGTGCATCTTTTTCAATCAATACGTTTTTCCAATCCTGGTAAGTTTGCACCACAAAGGCCGGGGACGATATGGCCATCGGCAGTACAAAAAAAACAACCGACCAAAATAGCAAACTTAAAATGAGTTTGATTTTTTGATCTGAAAAAAAGAAAAACGCCAAACCGACAATGCCATACAACTTGATAAAAGTGCCTAAAATAATTAAGCAAGCGGCCCAAAAATCTTTTTTCTGCCTGATCAAAATAAAGCTGCCTAAAATAATAGCAGCCATACAAGGGTTAAATTGGTCGCCAAAAGAAGCAGTCATCAGTTCATGTGCGCAAAGCAATAATACAATGGCTTTATGCTGGTTAGCAATAGGAAGGTGAGCAATAGCTTGATATAAAACCCAAGCATTAAACATGATCCACAATACAACGGCCAAGGAATCTGGCAGCCAAACAAAAGGTGCTATAAACAAAGCAAACAGGGGCCCATAGTGGTTTACATCCAAAAAATGCTCTGGCTGCGGAAGGTATAAATTATGCTGATGAACAAGGTTGAAAAAGGTGAATTTGTAGATGAGGTAGTTGTTGTAATGATGGCCAAAAGCTTGTTTGATGGCTGCAAAAAAACTCAATCCAAACCATAAAAAAAGTACCGTGCTTTTTTTAAGAAGGAAGTTTAGGGCAGAAGGCATGGGTTTGATTGGTGTTGACAGTTCGCAAACATAAAAAATTTGTTGAACAGTAAGATAGTTAAAAAAGGAGATGGGGTATTTGTCTAAAATTTATTCAAGCTGTTGCTGATGCTTCTTTTACCACATAAAAATTATTGTTGTTTTATATTTTTTGTACTTGTACGATAACAATATCAAACACAAAAATTACAGGCATAAAAGAAGCATTATAAATTTTACGATAGGA
>NZ_CALMAT010000054.1 GCF_937859865.1 uncultured Mucilaginibacter sp. | reverse complement strand
CAATTTACTGCTTTTTTAGCAGTTGCACAACCTTTTTCCTAAATGCACTACGGGTATCTTATGGTTAATATTGTTTGTAAAAAAAATGATACGTTTTAACTAATAATTGATAGGATTTGGATAATTAACCGCAACAAAACCTTTTTTCTTTACACCATAGATTTAGAAGTGTTATCCTAATGAAGTTACTATCATATTTTCACCCTTGATCCCATATTTAATTATAAATCAAGCATTCCTAATCTTATACTACATTTAATTAACTGCTATTTTTCTCTATTATGTTACTAAATCGTTTATTATCATTTTTTAAACCCTTTTAACAAAAACTGCTTATGAAAATTAATTTACTTAAAATTTCAGGGTTGTCTGTGCTTTTTTTGCTCCAAAACCCTGCATTTTCAAAGGATGCTGCATGGGCAAGCGCAGGAAAAACTTTGAACAGTGAAGTGCTAGGCCTGAAGGTCCAAGCGCAAAGAAGTGTGACCGGAACTGTGGTAGATAACAAGAACGTACCGATCACGGGGGTTGTTGTCAGGAACATAACCACAGGAGCATCTGTTGCGACAGATGTGAACGGGCATTTCAGCATTGAAGCAGGAGCGGACGATACGATCAGCTTTTCTTTCATTGGTTTTGTTACACAAACCCGAAAAGCAGGTGCGCAAAGCAATTTGACCATCAAACTTGTTTCGTCTAATACAAATTTGACCGAGGTAGTTGTAGTAGGCTACGGAACTCAAACCAAACCAGAATTAACTTCGGCGACATCTACAGTAAAGCCGGAGGATTTCAGACAAAGTGGCTCACGCAATCCGCTTGACCTCATTCAGGGTAAGGTTCCGGGTCTTAATATAACCAGGACTGGCGGTGGCTCTAACCCAAATGGTGGTGTTTCTATACAATTGCGTGGTGCAGTAACCGTAACAGGCAGTGCAAGCCCGTTAATAGTAATTGACGGTATTCCCGGAGGCAATTTGGACCTTTTGCAGCAGGACGATATTGCATCAATTGATGTATTAAAAGATGGGTCTGGTGCAGCAATTTATGGAACAAGCGCCAACGCCGGGGTAATCTTAATCACTACAAAAAAAGGTAAACCTGGCCCGCCCCAGTTTAATTATTCATCTTATGCAAGAAAAGAATACTATCAAAAATTTCTGGATTTTCTTACGCCGGATGAGTTTCGGCAACGGATTGCTTCAGGTGATATTAAACAAAAAGATTTTGGCAGCTCAACTAATTTCTTAGATCAGTTAATAAACCATGATAACCTTTCGCAAAACCATAACCTAGCTATATCAGGAGGCACGGATAAAACAAGCTATAGGGCAAGTTTAAATTACCGTGATTTACAAGGTATTGCTAAAGCAAACGAAAGAAAAGAGTACACATTAAGATTTAGCGTTAATCAAACTGGTTTAAATGACCGTTTAAAAATGCAGGTTGATTTGGCTACAAATTTTAATAATGCCAACTTGTTAGGCGGAGGCGGCTGGGAAGATGAGTTAACAAAAAACCCTACTTTATCTAACTTTAATCCGGATGGGAGCTATCGCTTTGATCTAACCAGCACTAATCAATATGCGCGTTTGTTTCAAGAAACCAGTTACCGTAAACAACAAACCAGTTCAGCCGATGTAAAGGTAGATTTAACGCTTGTAAAAGGCTTAACGGCTACGGCGTTTGGCTCTGTGGTTAGAGATAGTTATGTGGACGGACAGTACCGCTTAAAAGCAAGCGAAAACTCACTTGAAAACACCAGTTTTCCAGGTGGCGGATATGCTTACAGAGGTACTTTTTTAGGCCAGGATTTTGCATTTGAACCAACTCTATCCTATAAAACAACCATTGCCAACAGTCATAATATAACTGCGATTGCTGGTTACAGTTACCGTTATCACATAGAGGAAGGCTTTAATGCCTCTAACCGTGGGTTTATCAATGATTTATTTCACGAAGATAACCTTGCCCAAGGTTCTGCAAATGCACTTGGAAAAGCGAGCCTTAACAGTAATAAAAACGACAATACCCTTATTGCGCTTTTCGGAAGGGTAAATTATTCTTACAATGGCAAGTACCTTGCTCAGTTTATATTAAGAAGGGAAGGTTCTTCCAGGTTTGGCGATAATAACAAATTCGGCTACTTCCCGGCAGTTTCCGCAGGCTGGAACATTACAGAAGAGGATTTTATGAAAAATCTATCTTTTGTTAATTATTTAAAATTGCGGGTTGGTTACGGTATTACAGGTAATAGCGGTTTTGCCAATAATGCATCTCGGGTAACCCTTGGTGGCGGTGGCATCTACTTGTTTCCGGATGGTTCTTACAATCAAACTTACGGGCCTAACAGAAACCCTAACCCTAATTTAAAATGGGAAACAAAAAGAGAGATAAATATTGGTTTGGATTATGGTTTTATAAAAAACCGGTTAACAGGATCATTGGATTTGTTTAAACGCACTACAAAAGATTTGTTAGACACTTATACCTCTCCTCAACCACCATTTATACAGTCAAGTATATATGCTAATGTTGGTACTATTTCTTCAAAAGGTATCGAGCTTGGGTTAAGCTATGCAGCAATAAAACAGCATAATTTTCGCTGGGATATGGATTTTACGGCCAGTACGCTTAGAAATACATTAGATTCTTACTCCAACGATCAATACAAAGTACTTTACAAAACATTTGGGGGGATAGGAGGTGCCGGGGCATTAGGGGATGCAATTACTACTTATCAGGGTGGTGCGCTTGGCGAATTTTGGGGCAAACGCTTTGCTGGGTTTACACCCGATGGTAAATGGTTGTTTTATAACAGAAATGGAGACAAAGTTACAAACGATAAAATTAATAACTCCAAAGATCGAAATGTAACAGACTTAGCCCGTATAGGTAATGCCATACCCAAATATTATGCTTCCTGGACAAATACATTTGTGTACAAAAATTTTGATTTGAGAATATTTTTAAGAGGCAAATTTGATTATGATATTTTAAATACGACAGCGCTTTCTTACGCAAATAGAACCTGGAGCGGAAACTTGCTTGAAAGCACATTTACTAAATACAGACAGATTAACGATACTTACCAATATTCTGATTATTACATTGAAAAAGGCACTTATGTAAAATTGGATGAGGTTACATTAGGCTACAATTTTAAGTTTAAAACGAAATTAGTTCATGGCGTTCGTTTATATGTAACCGGACAGAATTTAGCAACTATAACAGGCTATACCGGAAGCGACCCTGATTTTATTCAGGATACTGGTTTAGGTCCTGGTGTAGACAATAGAAGTGCTTACCCAAGTACTAGATCATTTTTAGTAGGATTAAACGTTGGATTTTAACATAAAAGAAATGAAAAATAAATTAATTTTATACTTATCGCTTACTGTAATATTTTGTACCGCTGCTTGTAAAAAGCAGCTTCAGGAACATGCTTACGATCAATTACTGGCAGATAATTTTTACAACAACAAAACAGAGGTTTTATCGGCTGTATTAAGGCCTTATACCCATGCCAATGCCTGGGTTACCCCTTCTGGCCAGGATGGCTGGTGGAGGGCTGCGGAAATGTCAGGCGATCAATTAGCCTGGCCAACCAAAGGCAGGCATGGCGAAGATGGCGGTAAATGGAAAAGGTTTCATTACCATACCTGGACAACTGATGAAGACGGTTTAAATGCTGCCTGGTCGCTTATGTATTGGGGAATGGGCTTGTGTACCGACCCTATAGAACAGATCAGTAAAAGGGATATTGCAAAAATGGGAATAACGCAAGCTGAAAAGGATTCTTACATTGCAGAGTTAAAGTTGTTAAGGGCTTTTACTTATCTTAAATTAATGGACCTCTTTGGAAACATCCCGGTAGTAACCCAAATTGGTATTCCGGCCAAACCCGAAACTCAATCAAGGGCCGATGTTTTCAAATTTATTGAAAGCGAAATCAAGTCAAACATAGCAGCAGCACCTAAATTGTCAAGAACACAGATTGGGCGTATGTCTCAAGCGGGCGGTTATGCTATGCTGGTAGACCTTTATTTAAATGCAGAAGCTTGGACGGGTACAGCACGCTGGGATGACTGTATTTCAGCCGCAGATCAATTAATTAATAATGTTGGCGGTGGTGCTAATGGAGCATTGGCACTTGACCCAAATATCACAGATCAGTTTAAAACTACCAACGACTTATCAAAAGAGGTTATATTTTCTATTGCTTACAATTACAGTGTCGCGAATTTTGAACCGGGATGGCCGGGAGAGTTCTACCACTTTAAACAACAGGAAATTTATGGTGGCGGCCGGAACGGGAACGATGGTATTGTTGTCATCCCTGGTGTTTATTCTACTTATGATGCAGCAGATTTACGAAGATCAAATTGGTTGCTAATCGGCCCTATGGTTAAATTTGCAGACGGAAAAACACCTGTTTTAGCATCTGAAGAGTATAATGGATCACAATTGGTATTTGTAGATAACATCCAAAAAAACAAAGTAGGTTCTACCGTTTCAACAATGAGCGAAGGAGAGGAAAACAGCGGTGTCCGTTTTAATAAATATAAACTTGGGAACCAAATCCCAGGCCCTGGCGGCGTACCTGCTATTGACCCAAACTATGATAACACCGATTGGGACATCTACCGCTTAACCTGGATTTATTTTGCCAAAGCTGAGGCAATCATGCGCAAAAATGGAGGTGTGGCTACTGCTGATGCCGTTAAATTAATAAACGATTGTAAAAAACGCGCTTTCACCGAGCAGGATTTTGTTACAAGAGCTTACACTTCGGCAACACTTACTATGGATGAACTGTTGGCCGAACGCGGAAGGGAATTTATTTTTGAAGGCTTTAGAAGAGATGATTTGATCCGCTTTGGAAAATTTGCTACCGGAACTTGGTGGGACCATACGCCTACATCCCCAACAAGGGCACTTTACCCGATACCTCAGCAACAACGCGACTTAAACTCAAACCTGAAACAAAACCCCGGGTATAATTAACATAAACAAGATAAGATGCTTTAAAAAGGCATCTTATCTTGTTTTAAGCAAAATTAAAAGAAACAAAAAGTCATTAAATTTATCAGTTGTTGCCATACTTGTTTTACTACCTAAAAATCATCAAAGCTTTTTAAGGTACACCTCACCAATTTTTTAGTGCTAAAAGAAGCATTATAATATTTAGGATGTAACTTTAAATTAAACCTCAAAAACCTATCTTAGCCCCGTTAACTGGTTTATCAACCTAATTGATTGTTAATATTTGAAAAAGCTGTCGGTACAAAGTAATACCAGTAGTAGCTTCCAGATATTATGAGGGCTTTAAAACAGCTTCTGAAATGAAAAAAACTACTCTTTTAAGTACTTTGTTCTTGTTTGCCCTGCTTCCATTTCAGCAGTTGAAAGCGCAGGATGTTACCCGTAAAAATGGTTATACACTTACTTTTGAAAGTAATTATGCCGCGTTCGACCCTGCTTTGAAGAAACGGCTGGTCGAAACTTTTTTTATCGTTTACCCAAAACTCGCCAAAGAATACAACCCGGAAACTTCAAAACAGGTTACGTTTTTTGTAGATACTGCTTATAAAGGTGTTGCCGCAACTTCAAACGGCAGGGTTGTTTTTAGTCCCGCATATATGAGCAAACATCCGCAAGACGTGGATGTGGTTACACATGAAGTGATGCACATCGTACAAGATTATGGCGAAAGCGTTGGCCCGGGATGGCTAACAGAAGGCATTGCCGATTATGCCCGTTATCAATTTGGCGTGGACAATGCCGGTGCCAAATGGACTTTGCCGGATGTAAAACCAACCCAAAGCTATAAAAACAGCTACCGCATTACAGCCAGGTTTTTTGCCTGGATGCAAGCCAAAGTAAAACCGGGCATCATCAAAGCTGTAGATAAAAGCCTGCGCGACCATACTTATACAGATGATATCTGGAAAACGCTGACTGGAAAAAATTTAGACGAACTTTGGGCCGAGTACCTAAAAAACCCGGCAATAGCATAAACATCACTAACATCAATGAAGAAACTACTTATTGCACTATTAAGCCTTGGCGCGGCAACAGCTTCTGCGCAAATGGTAACCCAGGTTACTGATCCGGTTGAATGGATCAACCCGTTGATGGGTTCTGCTTCAAAACCAAGCTTGTCTAACGGAAATACTTATCCGGCTATCGCATTGCCTTGGGGAATGAATACCTGGACGCCGCAAACCGGCAGAATGGGCGATGGCTGGGCTTATACTTATGATGCCGACAAAATCCGCGGGTTTAAACAAACCCACCAACCATCGCCCTGGATGAACGATTACGGCGCTTTTGCTATTATGCCCGGCAACGGAAAGCTGAAATTTACCGACGATGACAGGGCGAGTTGGTTTAGCCACAAAGCAGAAGTATCCAAACCCTATTATTACAGCGTTTTTTTAGCAGATCCGGATGTAACCACCGAAATTACACCGACAGAAAGGGCCGCACAGTTCCGCTTCACGTTCCCTAAATCCGACAGTTCTTTTGTGGTTATTGATGCTTTGGACAAAGGTTCCTATATCAAGATCATGCCAAAAGAAAGAAAAGTGATTGGTTATACCACCAAATACGCCCGCGGGCCGATTCCCAAAAACTTTAAAAACTACTTTGTTATTTATTTTGATAAAGATTTTAGTTTGGCAAAAATCTGGTCGGGCAATCAACTAAACAACCAGGATTTGGAACTGCAAAGCGACCGTACCGGTGCCGTTATTGGTTTCAAAACTACTAAAGGCGAAAAAGTAGGGCTAAAAACAGCATCGTCTTTTATCAGCTTTGAGCAGGCAGACCTCAACCTAAAAAGAGAACTGGGCAACGATTCTTTTGACGCAACCAAGGCAAAAGCAAAAGCGGTGTGGAACAAAACTTTAAGCAGGATTTCGGTAGAAGGCGGAACGGTAGACCAGGTGCATACTTTTTACTCTTGCGTGTACCGCACGTTATTCTTCCCAAACAAAATGTATGAGGTTAATGCCAGTAACAAAATTGTGCATTGGAGCCCGTACAACGGAGAAATTTTGCCAGGATATATGTTTGCCGGTACCGGTTTTTGGGATACTTTCCGTGCGCTTTATCCTTTTCTCAACCTGGTTTACCCTTCCATCAACAAAGAGATGCAGCAAGGTTTGATCAACGATTATAAAGAAGGCGGCTGGCTGCCCGAATGGAGCAGCCCGGGCTATGCGAATATTATGGTGGGCAACAATTCGGCTTCTGTGGTTTCTGATGCTTATATCAAAGGAGGTCGCGGTTATGATATCAATATCCTTTGGGAAGCTTTAAAACACGATGCCGACAACCAAGGGCCGATTGATGCTGTTGGCCGGAACGGGGTTAAATATTACAACGAGCTGGGCTATGTGCCTTATGATGTAAAAATCAGTGAGAATGCTGCCAAAACTTTAGAGTATGCTTACGATGACTTTACCATTTACCAATTGGGCCGTGCTTTGGGCAAACCAACTTCTGAGATAGCCATTTACAAAAAAAGGGCAATGAACTACAAAAACCTTTTCGATCCTTCATCCGGTTTAATGCGTGGTAAAAATGCCGACGGAACGTTTCAAAGCCCTTTCAACCCGTTTAGATGGGGCGGCGCGTTTACAGAAGGGAACAGTTGGCATTACACCTGGTCCGTTTTTCAGGACGTGGATGGCTTGGCAAAGCTGATGGGCGGCCATGAAAAATTTGTAACCAAACTGGATTCTGTTTTTTCTATGCCACCTGTTTTTGATGACAGTGCTTATGGTGGCGTGATCCATGAAATCCGCGAAATGCAAATTGCAGATATGGGCCAATATGCACATGGCAACCAGCCCATCCAGCACATGATCTACTTGTACAATTTTGGCGGTGCGCCTTATAAAACACAATATTGGGCACGTGAAACCATGAACAGGATGTACAGGGCTACTCCTGATGGTTATTGTGGCGATGAGGACAACGGCCAAACCTCTGCCTGGTACGTGTTTTCGGCGATGGGTTTTTATCCGGTAACGCCTGCAACAGACCAGTATGTTTTGGGCGCGCCATTGTTTAAAAAGATAACTTTAAATTTAGAAAGCGGAAAAACTGTGGTAATCAACGCTCCTGCCAACAGTGCCGAAAACCGCTACGTGCAATCGTTGCAAATGGACGGAAAGCCGTATTCAAAAAACTGGATCAGCCATAGCAGCTTGCAAAAAGGCGCGGTATTAAACTTCAGTATGTCATCTGTACCAAACAAGCAAAGAGGTTCAAACCCGGCAGATTTTCCGTATTCGTTATCAACCGAAAAATAATCACTTCGGAAAGGCTAAAGATACTTAATGCCGGGAAAATGGAGTTATTATCAAAAGCCGGATGAACTTTATTGAGAACATTTTTAGATGCTTCTTTTATCGCATAAAAATCAGTGCGCTTCAGGCACAAAATTTATAGGCATAAAAGAAGCATTATAAATTGCTTTCGGATAAAGGCTGTAATAAAAATATAAACTATCTTTAGCAATCAAAACCATTAAACCAATACATTAAAAATTACTTTTTAAAAAGAACACGATGCTTCTTTTACCAGGTAAAAATTAACCCTGTTGCTGTGTTTTTGATAGCTGATTGCTGACAACGACTATTAACCAATTTCTATTTTGTTTTTATGAGTGATTTTCAAATCAAAAAATCAGGTACCACTTATGATGCTGTAATTGTTGGCTCGGGCGCCGGCGGCGGTATGGCCGGTTATGTTTTGGCACATGCAGGCTTAAAAGTATTGATGCTGGAGGCCGGCGCGTATTTTGACCCGGCCAAAGATTCGCAGCAATTGAAATTCCCGTACGAATCACCAAGAAGAGGGGCCGCCACCACGCGCCCTTTCGGCGATTTTGACGCAGCTTACGGCGGCTGGGAACTGGATGGCGAACCTTATACCACTAAAGATAAAACAGAATTCAATTGGTTTCGGGCAAGGATGCTGGGCGGCCGCACCAACCATTGGGGCCGTATCTCGTTGCGGATGGGCCCAAACGATTTTAAAAGCCATCATTTAGATGGTTTGACCGATGATTGGCCGATTAGTTATGCCGATGTAAAACCCTTTTATGATAAAGTTGACCGGCTAATTGGCGTATACGGTACCGTGGAAGGACTGGAAAACGAACCGGATGGCATCTTTTTGCCTCCGCCAAAACCACGCCTTAACGAATTGTTTATCAAACAAGGCGCAACCAAAGCCGGCGTAAAAGTAATTACGGGCAGAGGTTCGGTTTTGACAGAGGCTTTGCCCAACAACAAAGACCGCGGTTCGTGCTTCTATTGCGGGCAATGCGGCCGTAGCTGCAAGGTTTATGCAGATTTTTCTTCTTCCTCTTGTTTGGTTATCCCAGCCGTAAAAACCGGTAATTTAAAGGTAATTACCAATGCCATGGTGCGCGAAGTTTTGACCGGCCATGATGGCCAGGCCACCGGCGTTTCTTATGTGGACAGGAAAGATTTGCAGGAATACCAGGTGAATGCCAAAATTGTGATTTTGGGTGCCAGTGCCGGAGAAACAGCGCGTTTGCTGCTTAACTCCGTCTCGGCCAATCACCCCGGCGGCCTGGCAAACAGCAGCGGCATTGTTGGTAAATACATTCATGATTCTACAGGCGCAAGTTTGGGCGGTTTTTTACCGCAGTTGATGGACCGCAAACGCTACAACGAAGACGGCGTAGGCAGCGTGCATATTTATACGCCTTGGTGGTTGGACAATAAAAAACTGGATTTTCCGCGCGGTTACCATATCGAGTATGGCGGCGGCCTGCATATGCCTTCTTATGGTTTTTCGGGTGGCATCCAAGGTTTTAACGGACTGGTGCCGGGGCGCGATGGCAAAAAGAAAGAAGCGGGCGGCTTTGGTGTTTCTTTAAAAGATGATTACCGCCGTTTTTATGGCACACAAGTTGGCATGGCAGGCCGCGGTACCGCTATCGCAAGAGAAGACAACTATTGCGAAATAGACCCTAACGTAGTGGACAAATATGGTATCCCTGTTTTAAGGTTTCATTATAAATGGACGGATGCTGAAATTAAACAGGCAAAACACATGCAGGAAACCTTTCAGTCTATCAT
>NZ_CALMAT010000053.1 GCF_937859865.1 uncultured Mucilaginibacter sp. | reverse complement strand
AAACTTCATCAGAGATACATAGGTGAATATCGTTGTTAGAAAACAATTCTGTTGCAATTAAATAAGGATAACTGTGTTGTATGAGTGAAGAGATGAAAACATTGGTGTCAATGATGATTTTTTGCATTTCTTACAGCTTTTACTTCTTCTGAGATTTCGTCCATTGTCATTTTAGAAAGCCCGTATTTTTCTGCAAGGCTCACACATTCGTTAAGTGTTTGCTTAGCAAGTTCGTTGCTTATGATGTCCACAAATTCAGAAAAAGAAATCTGGTCTCCTTTCAAACTAAACTTATCATACTCTAAATCCGATATTGAAATATTAATTGTCCGCATATTAAAAATATTAAATTTTTACCATCAAACTAAACGAAAATTTTTTTGATAACGTGTAGCTTTTAAATTTTCTCAATCAAAACCTTGTTTGTTTTTTGATCCAAGTTTAGCCAATTGTAAATGTATCAAACATACTGTTTTTATGCACATAAAATTAGTGTGCCGCCGCCGCCCTTCTACGCCTTTTTAAAACGATCAGGTGCGTTCCCAAAAAAACCAAAAGCAAGGGCAAAGTATCGGATTGCAAATTTTTACCGAAGCTAACATCAATCGTCCTCGAAAAAAAATGAGGTTTGAGACTTGCAATTTGTTCCTGTTGATTATCCAGCCAAAAATATTGACGTATAAAAAACCAAGGCCGCGTAAAACTAAAAACAGGCCCGTTCTTCAAATGCAGTTTTGCGCTTCTGCCAAACCATTTCATTCTTAACTCCCCAACATTTAAACTATTTTCATCGGTTATAGAAATCGTTCGGCTGAAGAATTTTTGCCGAAAAACCCAGGAAGCGGATGCTGTTTTTACCACTGCTTTTTTGCTGAAAAAGTAAGGGTAAACTAATTCGCCGTAAGTTGCTTTTCCGTCGGTCAATTTAAAGTTGGCGCGAAACCAACGGGTTCTGATGATTTTTAAATTGGGTGCCGAAGCAGAAAATGGGCTGTACATGCGCGTTTGGTTTCACTAAATATAACAAGGAAAACACATAAAACAGAAACTTATCTTAAATTTGATGGGTAATGATTTTTGATGGCTATACTTAACTCTTCCCGACAGAAAGCATTGATGCGGAAATTTGCCATGAACATCAAGTTTTTGATGATGTTCACCGCCGTAATTGTGATCATATTTACGCTGCCCAAACAAGCCAAGTTTCGGTTTGAATATGGCAAAGGCCGGATTTGGAACCAGAAAGATTTGGTTTCGCCCTACAATTTTGCCATCCTGAAAACCAATGCCGAACTGGATGCCGACCGTGAAGCCGCTTTGCGCAGCATTAGCCCGATTTACGAATACGATCCGAATATTGAAAAACAGGAACTGGAAAATTTTAGGAACGATTTCGAGATCAAATGGCATAATTCCGCTTTAAATGAAAAACAAAAAGACGCTTATTTAAAATTAGGAATAGCGCTGCTTACCAACATTTACCAAAAAGGTGTGCTGGCTTTGAACAAAAGGTTTCAGCACAGCGGCGAAAATTACGACGTAACTATTTTAAACAACAAAATTGCCCAAACTAAAATTACGGCAGAAATTTTTACCCGCGAACGGGCGTTGAATTATTGCGACCAGGTGCTGAACCAGCGCCGCGACCTGGACAAATCGTTTCTGATTGGTTTGCTGCAAGACCACATCCAATACAATTTGAGTTATGATAACCCGCTGACTTTGCAACTGGAAAACGAAACGCTGGACGGGCTTTCGCAAACGCGCGGAATGGTGCAAAAAGGAGAACTGATTGTGGCCAAAGGTTCTGTTATCAACCAGGATGTTTACCAAAAATTAGAATCGTTTAAAAAAGCTTTTGAAGATAACGTTCACGTCAGCGGCGATAAAAGGATGGTTTTGCTGGGCCAGTTTTTGCTGGTTTTTTTGGTGATCACGCTGCTGATTGTTTTTTTATACCTTTTTCGCCGCGATATTTATAATGATAACCGCTTAGTCGGGCTGATTTTGCTGGTGATCACTTCGATGCTGGTTACGCTTTCCTGGGCCATCCGTTTCCAAATCCCCAATTTATATTACATCCCGTATTGCATCGTGCCGATCATCATCCGCATTTTGTTTGATACGCGGTTGGCGCTCAACATCCATTTGCTGGTGGTTTTGGTTGCCGGCTTTTTTGTGCCCAACAGTTTTGAGTTTGCTTTTTACGAACTTACGGCCGGCATGGTTGCCATTTACAGTATCAAAAACTTGATCCGCCGGGAACAATTTTTGATCTCGGCCTTACTGATTGCAGGCTGTTATTTGGTTTCTTTTTTGGGGATTTCTTTTATCCGAGAAGGAAGTTTTAACTCGATAGACTGGAACGATTTTTTGCCTTTTGTGGCGAGTGTTTTGCTAACGCTGCTGGCTTATCCGTTAATTTATCTCTTCGAAAAAGTGTTCGGCATCACTTCAGACATTACGCTGATCGAACTCACCAATACCAATTCGCCGGTGCTTCGGGATTTGGCTTTTAAAGCGCCAGGCACTTTTCAGCATTCATTGCAAGTGGCCAACCTGGCCGAAACTGCCATTTATACCATCGGCGGAAATGCGTTGCTGGTGAGAGCAGGGGCTTTATACCACGACATCGGGAAGATGGAAAACCCGCAGTATTTTATCGAAAACCAAAACCAGGGCTTCAACCCGCACGATAAGCTTTCGTACGAAGAAAGTGCGCGGGTCATTATTCGCCATGTGCAAAAAGGCGTGTAACTGGCGCGAAAAAAAAACCTGCCCGAAATTATTGTTGATTTTATCCGCACGCACCACGGCAACACGCGGGTAGATTACTTTTACCAGTCTTTTTTAAAAAACTTCCCCGAAAAACTGGTGGACGAAAACATTTTTAAGTATCCCGGCCCGATCCCTTTTTCCAAAGAAACCGGTGTTTTGATGCTGGCCGATTCAGTCGAAGCGGCTTCCCGTGCCTTAAAAGAACCGAACTTTAAATCCATTAACGATTTGGTTGACAAGCTGGTAAACTACAAATTAGACCAGGGGCAATTGAAAAACAGCAACATTACTTTAAAAGAAATTGAGACCGTAAAAAGCATTTTCAAAAAGATGCTGATGAGCATTTACCATGTGCGCATTGATTATTGATAATATTTTTTGACGGGAAAACTGAATTACTATATTTGCAGCCTCAAAAAAGCGTTGCTGCTGCCAAAGCAAAAAGGTGAGGTGCCTGAGAGGCCGAAAGGATCAGTTTGCTAAACTGACGTACGGGAAACTGTACCGAGGGTTCGAATCCCTCCCTCACCGCTGAAAACTTAGTCAAAAAACACCAAAAGCCTGTAAATCATACATTTACAGGCTTTTTTGTTACCATGAGATCGTCAAAATATACAGGAAATCGCATAAAAAATGAGCGACATTCGTGGCGTCTTTTTTAATAAGAAAAAGACGCCACGAAAATGGCTTAATTAACTGATTCACAAGATGTTCAAAAGATGAACATCTTGACTTTTTACCTCTGAATTTCGACATTTATTAACTAAAGAATGGCGACATGTTGGAAAAAAGTTTAGGATTGATGTTTTATTTAAAACGGCCAAGGAATTATCAGGGTGGACCAATGTATATCTACCTTAAAGTAACTGTTGATGGTGTAAGTAAAGACCTTTCTGTCAAACGCTCCTGGGAACCGTCGAGGTGGAATTCTATGGGAAATTGTGCTAATAGCAATAAAGGAGATGCTAAAGCGCTTAACGAGTATCTCGACGTTTTACAGAACAAGACCTATGATGCCCGAAAACATCTGATCGACCGGGGCAAAGTGGTTACCGCTTTAGCTATAGTAGAATTGCTTTCCGGGACCGAAGAACGGAAGCGAATGTTACTTGCCTTATTTGAAGCGCATAATGAAGACCTAAAGAAAATGATTGGTAAAGGTGTTGCAAAGGGGACATATACCAATTTCATGAGTTCCTACAAACACACATCAATGTTTATAAGGAGCAAGTACAAAGCCGATGACTTGAATATTCGCTCATTGGATCTGGCATTCGTCAAGAACCTTTATAAGTGGTACCGGACGTATCGGAACCTTAATCATAATTCGGCGTTGAAAAATATTGCTAATATGAAAAAGGTAGTTTTGGATTGTGTAGATAACGGTTGGTTAGTGGCAGACCCTTTTGCAAAATTTGATATGACAAGAGAAGATGTTGACACTATTTATCTGGATAAGGAAGAAATCCAGCGAATTGCATCTAAGCCTATTAGTAATGAACGCATTTCCAAAGTAAGAGATTTATTTATCTTTTGCTGTTTCACAGGTCTTTCTTTCATTGACGTAAAGCAATTGAAACGCTCTGAAGTAATGTTGACCCATAATGGTGAATTAAGAATTTATAAGAACAGGCAAAAGACGGGAACGCCAGCCATAATACCTTTATTACCTATCGCTCTTATCATTCTTGATAAGTACAAGGCCGATGTAGAATGTTTTGCAAAAGATATGTTGTTGCCGGTTTTGAGTAACCAGAAGTATAATTCGTATTTAAAAGAAATTGCTGACATCTGCCACATTGATAAAGGACTGACGTCGAAAATAGCCCGCAATTCATTTGCTACTACCATAACCCTGGCTAATAACGTACCCATTGAAACCATTAGTAAAATGATGGGCCATAAAACAATTAAACAGACACAACATTACGCCAAGGTATTAGCTATAAAAGTTACTGAAGATATGGACTTGCTAAAAAAGAAGCTTCAAAAAGATAATTTTATTTCGGGAAATCAGATTTTGAATGCTTCTGATGTGAAAGAAGTTGACTGATTTTAATTGATGATTTTGTTGTAAATTACTGAAATATAAACTTTAATACTCAATGTGAAACCGATTTTTGAGTCAATCCTAACCCAAATTGATGTAAGTACAGTTTACAGCTGTTAACTCAGCTTTGCGTCTAATGTTATTTTAAACTGACGCTTTACGCATCTGCACACTATAGGTCATTCAACGCTTAAACAACCGGAGCTGAAAGCAGGAAAACTGTCAAGGGCCGCGGCCAGAAGCCGCGGTTTATATACCCTTGACAGTTTTCCTGCGATAGCTAACTTTGTGGCTTCGCGGTGTAGCGACCGGAAATACGGCTCTTGAAAGAAATTGGACGGTACTTTTATGGCCGCCCTTGGTGAGCTAAGTCCTGGTATTTTTAGTCTTTCTAAACGACCGTCCCTTGAATATTAGCTTTGTTTCCACTTGTTTTAAAGATAACCTTTTCATATAGCGGTTTAACCATCGATACGCATAGGCCTATAACACTAACTAACCTACTTAGCAGCCTTTACTTTTTTTAACCTCTCCTGAGCTGTTTTTTGCTCTTTTTCCGCCTGCGTGGCCTCGGCCTCAGCGATGGCCAAGGCCTGCTGTTTCTCCAGTGCTTTTTGGGCTTTTTGTAAAAAAAGGGCAGGGTCTTGGGCCATTTTGTCCTCGATGGTTTTTGACACGTTTGGATAGAGCGCCCTAACGAACCAGAAGTTATCCGCCTCGGCACCCAACCGCGCGTTCTGGTGATAAAAATACAGGGCCGTTCCGACCGAGCCGGAGGTAAGCGCAAAGCAGATGACAATAGCGGCGATCAGCCCCTTTGACCAGGCACCGAAATGATGGCTCGTTTTAACCGGGATCACTTTGGGCAGATGGGATACAATCACTTTCAGTTCATCGATCTGCCGGGCAATCTTCCTATCGTCATATCGTTTGTTCGCTGTCTCGATCCTGGAAGCAATCGTTTCAAGCGTAGCCTTGTACTGCTGTAAAAAGGTAACGAGCAGTTCTGCCGTACCGCTTTCTATCACTGTCATTCTCGAAAGGAAGCCCTGGATCAGCTCCTCCATCATCATCACTTTTTCTTCCAGCTCTGTTTGTTCCATCTGGTTTAGGTTTATTGTTTAGGGTTAATAGTTCTTCGGGATAAGCAACGTTCTTTCTGGTTACGGATTACCTGCTGATCCCCTGCGATTGTGCCTGTTCGGCCTCGTGTTTCTTTCTTTTCCGGCGCGCTGCCTCGCCGTCGTCTGCACTGGCAGGGCTGGACAGGTCCCGGCTGCCCTCCAGCAGGATTTGCAGTAAACCTTGGCCCTGGCCGCTAAACACGCTCTGATCCCTTTGCTGCCGCTCGTCCTCGCGGGCGCTTTGCTGAACGCTTTCTTTTGACCTGCTTTGCTGAGCTGCTGGCATGACGCTTTCAGCGGGGCGAAGCTGCTGGCCCTGCCCGTTGCGGGCCAGCTCGGCGTTGATCCCACTGTAGCTCAGGCTGCGGTCAATGGCAGAACCTTTTAGCTTGATTCCATCTTTTTCAAAGGAGATGCCCTGCACTTCGCTGGTTCCGCTTTTCAGTTTGTAATGGATGATGATGCCTTTACTTAACAGCCCGGCTTCAAGCTTTTTCCAGCTGCGCGCTGTTTTCAGCTCTGCCTTAATGGCATCATAAAGTTCGTAG
>NZ_CALMAT010000052.1 GCF_937859865.1 uncultured Mucilaginibacter sp. | reverse complement strand
GCACAAAACCCATCGCCAAAAAAACACGCTGACAAAGGATTTCCCGTTCAGAACCTTCTATTTCTTTGAATTTTACCGGCCGGCCGAGGAAGTCTTTTTCCCATTCTACATCAGTAACTACCAAGCCTTTTAAATTGCCGTTTTCATCGCCGATAAAACGCTTGGTGTTGATGCCCCAAAAACGTTCGCAGCCTTCTTCGTGCGAACTGGTGGTTTTTAAAACCATCGGGAAACTTGGCCATGGCATGGCAACCGTGCGGTCTTTGGATGGCTGAAACATTACCTCAAACTGTTTAATGGAACGCGCCCCTTGCCGGTTAGAAGTGCCCACACAATCCGAACCAGTATCGCCGCCGCCAATTACCACTACATCCTGATCGGTTGTGGTAATATTTTCACCGGTAAAAACAGTATTGCTGACGCGCTTATTTTGCTGCTTTAAAAACTGCATGGCAAAATAAATGCCTTTTAGTTCTCGGCCGGGGATGGGCAAATCGCGCGGAATGGTAGAACCGCCCGACAAAACTACGGCATCAAAATTTCGGATCAATTCTTCGGCCGTAACATCTTTCCCAACTTCCATGTTACACTTAAACGTGATGCCATCGTCTTTCATCACTTCCAAACGGCGGTCAATTATGGTTTTTTCCAACTTAAAATCCGGGATGCCGTAGCGCAATAATCCGCCCGGCTGGTCGTCCCGCTCAAAAACCGTAACCAAATGTCCCGCTTTGTTTAATTGCGCCGCAGCGGCCAGTCCGGCAGGACCGGAACCAACAACGGCAACTGTTTTTCCGCTGCGGATTAAAGGTGCCGTTGGTTTTACATAACCTTTGGAATAAGCAATTTCGATGATGTGTTTTTCAATTTCCTCGATTACGACGGCTGGTTTGTTGATGCCCAAAACACAAGCTGATTCGCAAGGCGCCGGACAAATACGGCCGGTAAACTCCGGAAAATTGTTGGTGGAAGAAAGGATTTGGTAAGCTTCTTCCCATTTCTTCTTATAAACTGCATCGTTAAATTCCGGGATAATATTGCCGAGCGGACAGCCCGAATGGCAAAACGGAATACCGCAATTCATACAACGCGCGGATTGCTCGTTCAGTTTTTCGTCTGAATAATTCCCTACAAACTCTTTATAATTTTGCACCCTTTCCTGTGGCGCTACTTTTGGCGGAAGTTCTCTGCCATATTCTTTAAATCCGGTATCTTTTCCCATTTATGATCAGATGGTTAAGGGTTCTTTTTGTTGTAAAACTTTTTTGTACTCTTTCGGGAATACTTTGATGAATTGGGAGGCAACAATTGGCCAATTGTTCAGCAGTTCTTGAGCAAGCGTACTATGTGTTAGTTGGACGTGTTTGCGCAACAAACTGATGATTTCCTCTTCATCGGCATCCGTCAATTGATCCAGATCAACCATTTCTACATTACAATTTTCGCGAAAAGTGGCATCGGCATCAAAAACCCAGGCAATGCCACCGCTCATGCCGGCTGCAAAATTTCGACCGGTTTTGCCGAGGATTAAAGCACGGCCGCCGGTCATGTATTCGCAACCATGATCGCCCACACCTTCAACGACTGCTGTTGCGCCCGAATTACGGACGGCAAAACGTTCGCCGGCTTGTCCACGGATAAACAGATCTCCGGAAGTAGCGCCGTAAAGCACCACGTTGCCAACAATAATATTTTCTTCGGGAACATACATACTGTTTTTAGCAGGATAAATTGCGATTTGTGCGCCCGAAAGTCCTTTTCCCACATAATCGTTCGCTTCGCCTTCCAACTCAAACGAAAGCCCTTTGGTGGCAAAAGCGCCAAAACTTTGCCCGGCAGAACCGGTAAATTTATAATTGATGATTCCGGCAGGCAGACCGGCAGAACCATAAATTTTAGAAATTTCGTTAGAGAGCAACGTGCCAACCGTGCGGTCTGTATTTTTGATGGTAAAAGAAGCATACACCGGCATTTGGCTTTCTAAAGCAGGTTTTGCCTGCTCCAATAATTTCCAGTCGATAATGTCTTCCATGCCGTGGTCCTGCTTTTCGCTGTTGTAAAGCGTCAATCCACGCGCATTGCTCACCGGGTGCAGCAAAGCAGAAAAATCAACGGTTTTTGCTTTCCAATGCGTAATGTTTTCGCGCACTTTTAAAAACTGAACACGGCCAACCATTTCGTTGATGGTTCGGAAACCTAATTCGGCCATAATTTCACGTAGTTCTTCTGCCAAAAATTGAAACAAGTTGACGACGTGTTCGGGTTTTCCGCTGAATAATTTGCGTAGTTCCGGATCTTGTGTTGCCACGCCAACCGGACAAGTATTGAGATGGCATTTCCGCATCATGATACAACCGCCAGCAACCAAAGCGGCTGTGGCAACGCCCCATTCTTCGGCGCCCAGCAAAGCTGCGATGGCTAAATCTTTACCTGTTTTTAATTGTCCGTCGGTTTGTAAAACTACCCGGCTTCTTAATTTATTTCGGACTAAAGTTTGGTGTGCTTCGGATAAACCCAACTCCCAAGGCAAACCGGCGTGTTTAACCGAACTGATTGGAGAAGCACCTGTTCCGCCATCGCTTCCGGCAATTAAAATCACATCAGCATGTGCTTTGGCAACGCCAGCCGCAATCGTTCCGACGCCCGCTTTAGAAACTAATTTTACGTTGATACGTGCAGCACGATTGGCATTTTTTAAGTCGAAAATTAACTGCGCCAAATCTTCAATCGAATAAATATCGTGGTGCGGCGGCGGCGAAATCAAACCAACACCCGGCGTGGCATGGCGTACTTTGGCAATCCATTCATCTACTTTATGTCCGGGCAGTTGTCCGCCTTCTCCAGGTTTTGCACCTTGCGCCATTTTAATCTGCAACTCATCGGCATTGGTTAAATAGTTGGACGTAACGCCAAAACGTGCCGATGCAATTTGTTTAATGGAAGAACGCATCGAATCGCCATTCTCTAACGGCACATAACGCATTTCGTCTTCGCCGCCTTCACCAGTATTACTTCTGCCGCCGATGCGGTTCATGGCAATGGCCAGCGTACTGTGTGCTTCGTGCGAGATTGAACCGAAAGACATCGCGCCGGTTGCAAAACGTTTCATAATATTTTGTACCGGTTCTACTTCGTTTATGGCGATAGATTCGCGGTGATGGGCAAAATCCAGCAAACCGCGGATGGTGTACATGCGGTCGGTTTGTTCATTAATCAGCTTGGCATAGCTTTTATAAACCGAATAATCGTTGGTACGCGTGGCATGTTGCAGCAAATGCACCGTTTGCGGGTTAAATAAATGCGCTTCTCCCCTACGCTTCCATTGGTAAATGCCGCCTTCAGGTAGCAACTGGTCTTCTTTTTTTGAACTGCGGAAACCGTTGCTGTGTTTGCACAAGGTTTCGCGGGCAATTTCATCTAAACCTAAACCACCAATCCGCGTAATTCCTCCTGTAAAATATTGATCAACCACTGCTTTGTTTATGCCCAAAATTTCAAACACTTGCGAACCGTGGTAAGATTGCAAGGTAGAAATGCCCATTTTTGAGAAAATCTTAAGCAAGCCATCGCAAATCGCTTTGATGTAGTTTTTGGAAAGGGAATCAATATCCAGCGTGGTATCCAATTTATTTTCCTTGCTCAACGTTTGGATGGTAGCCAGCGCGAGATACGGGTTGATGGCCGTTGCGCCAAAAGCCAGCAAACAGGCAAAATGATGCACTTCCCAAATATCACCGGCTTCAACCACTAAACCAACGGCGCCACGCAAACCTTTTTTAATAAGATAATGGTGGATGGCAGAAACAGCCAGCAAAGAAGGTATCGGCGCATGTTCCGAATCCAAAGCACGGTCTGACAAAATCAAAACCTCAAAACCATCCTGCACCGCATCTTCTGCATAACGGCAAAGCCGGTTTAAACCGTTGGCCAAAGAACCTGGTAGGCCATCAGCTTTAAAATAAGTTTGCAAGGTTTTGGCATGAAACAAACCGGTATCAATACTGCGCAATTTCTCCAGTTCGTAATCGTGCAAAATGGGTTGTTTGTGCGCCACGCAATGGCAGTGCATTTTATCTTCGTCCAGCAAGTTGCCGTTGTTGCCGATAAAAGTAGCCAGACTCATCACCAACCTTTCGCGGATCGGATCAATTGGCGGATTAGTTACCTGTGCAAAAAATTGTTTAAAGTAGCTGGAAATATGCTGCGGACGATCTGATAAAACTGCCAGCGGCACATCGGTTCCCATCGAGCCAATCGGTTCTTTTCCATCTGTAGCCATCGGTTTAATAATGGTTTCAATATCCTCACGCGAGTAACCAAAAACCTGTTGGTATTTAAAAACCGATTCTTTGGACAAATTGGTGAAAGAAACACGTGGTTCGGCCAGCTCGTCCAGCTTAATTTTATAATTTTCTAACCAGCGGCCATAAGGCTGGCGGGAAGTAATTTCTTTCTTGATCTCATCATCGGTAATGATTTCGCCTTTCGTGGTATCCACCAAAAACATTTTACCGGGCTGCAAACGGCCTTTTTTCATCACGCTGGCTTCATCTAAAGGCAAAACACCGGCCTCGGAAGCAACGATCACGCGGCCATCATTGGTAACCACATAACGAAGCGGGCGCAAACCGTTTCTGTCTAACAAGGCGCCGATGATTTTTCCGTCGGTAAAGTTTAAAGCAGCCGGGCCATCCCAGGGTTCCATCAGCGTGGCGTGGTATTCGTAGAATGCTTTTTTTAGCGGGTCCATTTGGTCGTTGCCGTCCCAAGCTTCTGGAACCAGCATCATCATTACGTGCGGCAAGGATCGGCCGGAATGCACCAACACTTCCACCACATTATCCAAACAAGCCGAATCCGACTGGTTGTTGTCAATCACCGGAAACAGGATTTCCATTTCATCCTTCGTGAAAAAAGGAGAAACATAAGAGCGGATGCCCGAATAAAACCAGTTTAAATTGCCCGTCAGCGTATTGATTTCGCCGTTGTGGGCCAGGAAACGAAAAGGCTGTGCTAGTTTCCAGGAAGGAAAAGTATTGGTCGAAAAACGCGAATGGATCATCCCGAAACCGGAACAAACGCGCTCATCACTTAAATCGGGGAAATACTGGCGGACCTGGTAAGTATTCAACTGGCCTTTGTAAACAATTATTTTGCAGGAAAACGAAGTAAAGTAAAAATGATCCGCGCCAACTTTGATTGTTTCCTGAACAGTTTTGGTAATAAAACGGCGCAACACATACAGTTTCCGTTCAAAATCATCTGCATGATGGATAGTTGCAGGCCGCGCCACAAACAATTGCTCAACGGTTGGTTCTGCGGCACGGGCAGTTTCGCCGATGCAGGAAGAATCAACCGGGACTTTGCGGTAACCTAAAATGGCAAGCCCAAGTTTATCGCAACACTGCGTGATGATGCTGCGGCATGCTTTTTTTATGCCAGAATCTTTAGGCAAAAACAGCATTCCAACGCCGTATTCACCGGGTTCTTTTAAAGAAATTTCATCGGCAATACATTCTTCCAGCAAAAACTCGTGCGGAATTTGAAGCAGTAATCCTGCCCCATCGCCCGAATCCGGGTCGCATCCACAAGCACCGCGATGCTCCATGTTTTCGAGCATGGTTAAAGCATCGGCTATAATTTGGTGCGATTTATGGCCATGGATGTGTGTAATAAACCCGGTTCCGCAAGCATCATGCTCAAATTGGGGGTCGTATAAGCCCTGCTGGTTTGTTTCAGATTGCTTCATTATTGCTTTAGAAGAATTAAAATAGTGGTGATTAGACGAATATAAGCTTAATGAAATAAACTTTCATGTATGGAATTGCTTTTTACAGAAATTTTAAAAACAATTGTCAAAAAAGACGAAAAATATAATCTTGGCAATAAAATAAAAGCATTTTTGCTATACTCATAACCGAAATTTCATCTTCAAAAACGGCCCGGTTTTTTAAAAACAAAAGGACATAGCCAATTGAAGCAGGTTTAAATTGACGTCATAAAACACACCTGCGATTGCGGATAGAATATTTACCAGAATTAATAATAGTCCCGGTGATTTTAAAAGCAATTTTTTTAATACTTTTAAAAACTTTAAAATATAAATCTCCTTATTAGGATAACGCTTAAATTTAGCAAAACCTAAAATCACATCCCATTCTTTCAACTGCTAAGTGCTAAGCGTATTTGAACAAGCAAATTAATTTTTTTTATAATAAAAGCTATGTCTGGAATTAACAAAGTGATATTGGTGGGGCATTTGGGCAAGGATCCTGAATACAGGCACCTTGAAGACGGTGTGGCGGTGGCAAGTTTTCCGTTGGCTACATCAGAAATTGTTTTGAGAGAAGGAAAACGGACCGAAATAACCGAATGGCATAATGTGGTTTTGTGGCGTGGCCTGGCCGATGTTGCCCAGCAATTGCTTACAAAAGGCAAACTGGTTTATATCGAGGGCAAACTGAAAACCCGTTCTTTTGAATCGAGGGAAGGAATTAAAAAATTTACCACCGAAGTAGTGGCCGAAAACTTTAAACTGTTGGGCCGAAAAACAGATTTTGTAAGCAACGAAGAGTTGGAAAACGCAAAATTTTAAGTAAAAAGGCCAGCAAAAATGCTGGCCTGATTTTTTTATCCTTTTTCCTGGTTTGGGTTTGGTTCCACGCCATCGTTGTCATTGTCCGGCGTAACTGTCGGGATCTCTTTTGCAAGCTCCTCGTTATCTTTCCCTTTTTCCGCTTCGCCCGAAGCTGATTTATTTTCCTGGTCTTGGTTTTCTGGCGCTGTTTCCATGCTATTTAATTGTTAAGTATTGCTCTAACACGCATAACCTACCTGATTGTTTTACCGGAAATAAAATC
>NZ_CALMAT010000051.1:5265-12556 GCF_937859865.1 uncultured Mucilaginibacter sp. | reverse complement strand
AACAACAATAATAACTATGCCTTTTATTCATCTGCTAATCTAAAGGAAATGACAAAAACAAGGTTCTTCACCAAATCATTCCTCTACAATCTCACTATTCGGTTGTGGTTCTTCTTTGATCTCTTCTTTAAAATACTTCTTTTGGTTTAATAAAATCAGCACCACACCAACCGAAATGGCGGCATCGGCAATGTTAAAAACCGGACGGAAAAAGATGTATTCTTCTTCGCCCCAAACCGGTACCCACGATGGGAAAACGCCGGTGAGCAGCGGGAAATAAAACATATCTACCACGCGGCCCTGGAACAAAGGCGCATAATGATACATAACGCCATAAAAAGCCGAATCAATGATATTGCCCAAAGCGCCTGCAAAAATAAGCGCAATGGTAAGGATCAACCCGCGGTGAAATTTATGCCTAATCAAATAAACCAAACCGTAAGCAATCCCCGAAACGGCCAGAATCCGGAAAAGCGTTAAAGCTAGTTTTCCTACTTCACCGCCCAGTTCCCAGCCAAAAGCCATCCCGTTGTTTTCGGTATAATGCAAAAAGCCACGGTTTCCCAGCAGCTTAATTTCTTCGCCCAAAACCATGTGCGTGCGTACCCAGGTTTTCAAAATCTGGTCGGCCAGCACAATAAAAGCAGCGATTAAAAACGGCTTGGTATAAGTGGCTTTCATTTAATACTGTTTCATTTTGGCTTCCATGCTCAAAGTGGTGTGCGGCACGGCGCGCAAACGTTCTTTCGGGATCAGTTTTCCGGTTTCGCGGCAAAGGCCGTAAGTGCGGTTTTCGATGCGGCCTAAAGCAGCTTCCAATTGCTCGATAAATTTTTTCTGGCGGGCGGCCAACTGGTTGATCTGTTCTTTTTCTAAAGTTGCCGATCCGTCTTCCAAAGTTTTGTAAGTGCCTGAGGTATCATCAGTTCCGTTAGAATTGGGGCTACTTAAAGAAGAAGTCAAGGCAAAAAGTTCTTCTTTTGCTATGCGGAGTTTTTCTAAAATAAGGTCTTTAAATTCTTTTAGTTCAACATCAGAATATCTGTTTTTCTCGTACGCTTGTTCGGTTTTCATTTATACTTTGGTTAGTTCGATCAATATTTCTTCGTCGTTTATCGCTACTTTTTCGCCTTTGTTAAGCTGCGTATCCAATATCAAATCAACGGCCAGAATTTCGGCGCAAATATAGGATAAATTGTTGTTCACAGCTTCTGCTACGGCCGAGTTGCCATTTAACTTAACATTAATTTTATCAGTTACCTCGAAACCGTTGCTTTTACGCAGGTTTTGGATACGGTTTATCAGCTCTCGGGCGATGCCTTCCTGCTTCAATTCGTCGGTTAAAGCCACATCCAAGGCAACTGTAAGCTTTCCTAAAGATGCAACTTGCCAACCCGGAACATCTTCTGCCGTGATTTCAACATCCGATAAAGTTAGGAGGTGTGAGGTTTGAGGTAGGAGGATTTGTCCGTTTTGTTCAAGCTCTGCAATTTGCTCCGGATTGAATTGGGCAATGGCTTCCGCAACCTGTTTCATATCTTTCCCAACTTTTTTCCCCAACGCTTTAAAGTTCGGTTTGATTTTTTTGCTGATAAAAGAAGCATTGTCCGTAATGTACTCGATATTTTTGATGTTGGTTTCAGACAAGATTAACTCCTTCACCTGCTCCATCTGCTGCTGGAAATGCGGATTTAAAATCGGCAGCAAAATCTTGCTTAACGGCTGGCGGACATTAATGCCCACTTTTTTTCGAAGCGACAACGTTAGCGAAGAAATATCCTGCGCCAGTTGCATCCGTTCTTCCAGTTCTTTGTCCACCAAATCTGGATGGTAAGCCGGAAAATCTGCCAGATGCACCGATTCTATGTTTTCTTTTTGGGTGATAGAATTTAAATCTTGAAACAAACGTTCGGCAAAAAACGGCGCAATTGGCGACATCAATTTGGCAATCGTATCCAAACAAGTGTATAAAGTTTGGTAAGCCGAAAGTTTGTCTTCACTGTAATCGCCTTTCCAGAAACGGCGACGGCTAAGGCGAACGTACCAGTTGCTCAAATGCGCATCCACAAAATCCTGGATGGCGCGTGCTGCTTTTGTCGGCTCAAAATCAGCATAAAAACTGTCAACTTCAGCACTTAAAGTATTCAGTAAGGATAAAATCCAGCGGTCAATTTCCGGCCGTTTTTGCAGTTCGATGTCTGCCTCTCCATACTTAAACTGATCTATATTGGCGTACAAAGCGAAAAACGAATACGTGTTGTACAACGTGCCGAAAAACTTGCGGCGCACTTCGTCCAAACCTTCTAAGTTGAACTTTAAGTTATCCCAAGGCGAGGCATTGCTGATCATGTACCAGCGCGTGACATCGGCACCGTATTTTTCAATCGTTTCAAAAGGATCAACAGCGTTACCTAAGCGTTTGCTCATTTTTACGCCGTTTTTATCCAGCACCAAACCATTGGAAACCACGTTTTTATATGCGACAGAATCCATCAACATTACGGCAATGGCGTGCAGCGTAAAAAACCAGCCGCGTGTTTGATCAACCCCTTCTGCAATAAAATCTGCCGGAAAAGAAGTTGCAAAAGCTTCTTTATTTTCAAACGGAGAATGATGTTGTGCGTAAGGCATCGCTCCGGAATCAAACCAAACATCAATTAAATCAGGTTCGCGAAACATTTTTTTTCCGGTTGAAGAAACCAGAATCACGTCATCAACAAACGGACGGTGCAAATCATCCAACACAAAATTTTGTGGCATAAAAGAAGCATTGATGGATTTCTGGATTTCGTTTTTCAGTTCCTCCATCGAACCGATACAGATTTCTTCCGAGCCGTCTTCTGTCCGCCAAATCGGCAGCGGTGTTCCCCAATAACGCGAACGGGAAAGGTTCCAATCCACCAGATTTTCCAGCCAGTTACCAAAACGTCCGGTTCCGGTGGATTCCGGTTTCCAGTTGATGGTTTTGTTGAGTTCCACCATCCGCTCTTTAACCGCCGTGGTTTTGATAAACCAGCTATCCAGCGGATAATATAAAATCGGTTTATCGGTGCGCCAGCAATGTGGATAACTGTGCTCGTATTTTTTAACGTCGAACGCTTTGTTATCTTCTTTTAATTTGATGGCGATCAATACATCAGTTGGTTTAAAATCAGGATTTTGGCGTTCTTCTTCGCTGTAATATTCTTCTTTTACAAATTTTCCGGCAAAATCGGTTACTTCATTCACAAACTTTCCTTGTTTGTTTACCAACGGAACTTCTTTGCCGTTCTCGTCGCGTACCAAAACCGACGGAACGCCGTTTGCACGCGCAACCCGAAAATCATCCGCACCAAAAATAGAAGCGGTATGAACGATGCCGGTTCCATCATCGGTCGTTACAAAATCGCCGGCAATAACACGGAAAGCGTTTTGCTTCAAATCTTCATTTGTAACGTAAGACATCAATTGCTGATAACGTAATCCAACTAATTCTGCGCCTTTAAATTCCGCAGCAATTTCCCAGGGAATAATTTTATCGCCGGAATTATAACCGGTAAAAGAAGTATGCTCACCTTCTTTTTTAAAATATTGGTTAACCAAATCCTTAGCCAAAACCACGCTAACCGGCGCAAAAGTGTAAGGATTAAAAGTTTTTATTTTGACGTAATTGATGTTATCGCCAACGGCCAACGCACAATTGGAAGGCAAAGTCCAGGGCGTTGTCGTCCATGCTAAAATGGCGGTATCTTCACCTTCTTCCCCAAACAAAACCGGAATTAACGGATGGATTTGATTTGGAATGAGATGAAATTCCGCCGTAATCGAAGTGTCTTTTACATTGCGGTAAGTGCCGGGCTGGTTCAATTCGTGCGAACTTAAACCGGTGCCAGCCGCAGGCGAATAAGGCTGCACGGTGTAACCTTTATACAGCAATCCTTTTTTGTAAAACTCCTTTAAAATCCACCAAAGGGTTTCGATGTACTCGTTTTTGTAGGTGATATATGGATCTTCCAAATCAACCCAATAACCCATTTTCTCGGTCAGGTCGTTCCAAACGTCGGTGTAACGCATCACTTCTTTGCGGCATTCGGCGTTGTAATCTTCAATTGAAATTTTTTTGCCGATGTCGTCTTTGGTAATGCCTAAAGCTTTTTCAACGGCCAGTTCTATCGGCAAACCGTGCGTGTCCCAGCCGCCTTTGCGTTTCACCTGGTAGCCTTTTAGCGTTTTGTATCGGCAAAAAATATCTTTGATGGAACGCGCCATCACGTGGTGAATGCCGGGCATGCCGTTGGCCGATGGCGGGCCTTCATAAAAAGTGTAAGGTTTGCCGGCCGGGCGGCTGCTGATACTTTTTTCGAAGATGTGGTTCTGCTTCCAAAATTCCAGGACTTCGTTTCCAAGCTCCGGCAGGTTAAGCTGTTTATATTCCTTGTACATCAATACGTTTACCTCAAAAATTTGAGGTGCAAAAATACGGTTTTTACTGAGATTTTGAATTGGATTATGTAAAACAAATCGGCCGGAATTGATTGGCCAATGCTTCTTTTACCGGCATAAATTTAGTGTTGCTTGCTGTTTTTATGCCGATAAAAGAAGCATCCGGTTTCTGCCGATCAGCAAGATTGTTTTAGTTTAGCAGGATGTTACACAAAACCCGCGGCATTGTATTTAAAACGACGGATTACAGCGAAAGCAGCGTGGTGGTGCAAATTTTTACGGAGAAATTTGGGTTGCAGGCTTACCTCATTAACGGCGTAAAAAAGCCGCGGGCAAAGATTAGCCGGAACATGCTGCAACCGTTGCATTTGCTGGAAATGGTGGTTTATCATAAATTAAACGGCAACATTCAACGCGTTTCTGAATTGAAAAACGCGCCGATTTTAACTACGATTCCGTACGATATTGTTAAAAGTTCGTTGGTTATTTTTCTGAACGAAGTGCTTTACAAAGCCGTGCGGCAGGAATCTTCGGACGAAAACTTGTTCAATTTTATTTTTTATTCTATCGAATGGCTGGACCATCAGGAGCAGGGACTGGCCAATTTCCACTTGCTGTTTTTAGTGCAGTTAAGCCGGTATTTGGGTTTTCATCCTGAACGGAACGAAGCCGGAACAGCCGCTTATTTTGATTTGAAAGATGGCTTGTTTGTGAAATCTAAACCCGAGCACAACTTGTATTTAGCGCCGCCTTACACGCAATATTTTAATTTATTGATCGGCCGAAATTTTGAAGACTTGCCCGAAATCCGTTTGCCCAACGATATCCGAAAATATTTATTGGACCGGATGATCGAATATTATGCCTTGCATATTGATAGTTTCGGCCAAATCCGTTCGCACGAAGTGCTGGAAGAAGTGCTGGGATAAAAATAGCAGTTACTTCAGCTTAAATATTGGCAGCATTAAAACACAAAATCCGTTTCCTGCAACTGCTTCAACAGTTGTTCGCAGCTTGTTTTATTGGGTATAAATGTTAATGAACAAGCTTTGCACTTCAATTCAGTTGCAAATAAAATTTGTTCTAAAGGGATGTAGATAAAGGAGTTGCAACCAGGGCAATGAATACCAAGCTGTTTTAATTTGTTTTCCATATTGGCTTTTTACGCTAAGCAGCAGCCTGATGTTTTGATATAACGATGGCCGTTTCGCGTATTATTGATGCCATGGCAAAACCCGATAACTGGAAATTTGGGCGGTACTGCTTTCGGGGGAAGAAATTGATTCTGGTAGGTTGAATGAACAATTATTCAGTCAAAATTTTATAATGGTCTTCCCCAAGTTTGTCCAACGTATTCTCGTGTTCTCTAATCTGTGTTTTCAGACGTTCAATTTCTAACGGATCAACAGTTTCTAATAAATCCTTTTTTCTGCGGGCAATTAATTTAGTGTAATACCTTACACCTCTTTTGTAATTGATTTCTTTTACCAATTGATTGCCTAAGTAAATAATCCCGAAAACAACAATTGGGATTAAAGAGATGATAGCCACACGAAGTGTATTGTTTTCAATTAAACCGGCAAGAACCTCGAAGAAGGTGGTTAAACCTATTGTTAAAGTTGTGGTTGCGTTTTTTACAGAAATATCCGGTTTAGAAACTGCCTGCATTTACAACTGCATCAGCTTTTCGCTGTCTTCGCGGGTGTAATTTTTAGAAACAGTAACGCGGCGGTCGCCTTTTACAAAAGTGATGGTATCAGAATGTTTAATTTGCCAAAAGTATAAAACAATCACACGGATACAGGCAATTAAGCTTATAACAGCTACAACAATTGCAATATATAAATAAGTGTTGTTCATATGATTTGGCTTTAAGATTATAACAAAGATACTAAAGCTATACGATCCAAGCACAAATAAAGGATGAAAATTATTAATAGAAAACCAAAAAGTAATTATTCTTTTCAACCTGATGCTTCTTTTATCACCTCTTTTTAAGTGTCAAAAAAACTAAAAACTATTTTTCTTGTTATGCTTTTATTATCACGATACTTAAACATTAAAACTATGGATCTCGATTTAAAAGGTGACTGGAATCAGTTAAAAGGCAAAGTAAAACAAGCTTACGGCGATTTGACTGACGATGATTTGAAACACGAAGAAGGTAAAGACGACGAACTGCTGGGCAAGCTGCAAACCAAAACCGGCAAAACCCGCGACGAGGTGGTAAGCTGGCTGAAAAGCTTGTAATACTGTTTTTACCGTATAAAATTTAAGGAAGCCTGGTTTCGGGCTTCCTTTTTTGTTATAAAAATAGCTTTTCAAAGGGAACAGAAAAACCAGTAATGGTTCGTAATGTTAGGTTTCCTTCAGCATAAACTGTTTTTTCCAACGTAAAACATTGTTCTGCCAATCTGTAAATTTCTGCACTTAAATCTAAAGGATCAATAATCACATATTCTTTTACGCCATAACTTTCATACATTCTTTTTTTGTGCTTGATATCATAATAGGCAGTAGAAGGAGATAAAATTTCGATACATAAATCTGGAGCAAAATCAATTTTTCCACCAATAATTTTATTTCTGTTTTCTGCAGAAACAAAAATTAGATCAGGCTGAAAAACGTTTCCTTCATCTAAAAATATATCTGTCGGAGCAATCAAAAAATAGCCTCCATCATTGGTTTTATCTAGATAATTAGAGATATGTTGTGCAAGACGGATAATAATACTTTGATGCAAATGTGTTGGTGAGGGCGACATAATCAAATCATAATTTATCAACTGAAAAGGCGCACCTTCTTCTAAAATCATATAATCTTTTTCGGTGAACTTGATTTTTGTTTCGGTAAGCATAATTTAATTAAA
>NZ_CALMAT010000051.1:0-5255 GCF_937859865.1 uncultured Mucilaginibacter sp. | reverse complement strand
ATCAACAGAAAAACCATGTAAAATAGTGGAATGGAAAGCATCCGGTTGCTTCACTTTTTGATCCAACACAAATATAGCTTTCTTTAAAACGTGCACTTCCACAATTTGATCAATTGGGTCAATGATGATGTATTCCTGAACGCCGTACTTTTCATACAAATCTTTTTTCTGGCGCAAATCATAATAAGCGTTAGAAGGCGAAAGGATTTCTACTACTAAGTCAGGAGTTCCTTCAATTTTATCTTTAACAATTACTGTTTTTTTTTCCTTAGAAAAATAAATTAAATCTGGCTGAATAATATTTCCATTATTAAAATAAATATCAAGGGGCGCAGCGGCGGCGTAACCTTTATTTTTTGTTTCTTTTAAATAATTGTTTAATAAGGTGGACAGTTCAAAGGATATGCTTTGGTGATAAGGGTTGGGCGAAGGAGACATAATCAAATCATAATTTATTAACTGATAAGGCGCACCTTCTTCCAAAAGCATGTAATCCTTTACCGTGAATTTGTTTTTAGTTTCAGTCGTTTGCATCTATCAAATATAAAAAATCTTATTTATAATTTCGCGGCATGGCAGCAACAACAAAACCGACAATTTTAGTGGTGAACGACGATGGCATTACCGCGCCGGGCATTAAAGCATTGATTGAAGTGATGCAGGAAATCGGCCACGTAGTAGTGGTTGCGCCGGATAGTCCGCAATCCGGGATGGGCCACGCCATTACCATTGGTAAACCTTTACGTTTGGATAAAGTGGATTTGTACGAAGGCGTGGAAATGTACAAATGCTCCGGTACGCCGGTTGATTGTGTAAAGCTGGCCGTAAATGTGGTTTTTAAAGGTAAAAAGCCGGATTTGTGCGTTTCTGGGATCAACCATGGACTGAACAATTCCATCAATGTGTTGTACTCGGGAACGATGTCGGCAGCGGTAGAAGGCGCGATTGAAAGCATTCCTTCCATCGGTTTTTCGCTGGATGATTTTACGTTGGAAGCTGATTTTTCTCCCGCAAAAAAATACATCAAACAAATTGCCGAACAAGTTTTAAACCATGGTTTGCCGCAAGCCACTTTGCTCAACGTCAACTTCCCCAATACCAAAGAAATAAAAGGCATTAAAATTTGTCGGCAGGCGAACGCCAAATGGAAGGAAGAATTTGACGAGCGTTTGGATCCGCACAAACGTAAATATTACTGGCTAACGGGCGTTTTCCAAGTAAACGACCAAGGCGAAGACACCGACGTTTGGGCGTTGGAACACCAGTTTGTTTCGGTTGTTCCCGTTCAGTTTGATATGACGGCGCATCACGTCATCGGGCTTTTAAACAATTGGAATTTTCAGGGATAAATGTTCACGCAGCTTCTTCAACTTCATTTATTTTTCTTGTAATTTTGGTTGATGCAGGTAAAAAATAATATGGTCGTTGGGATGTTGCTTGGGCTGATCTTGCCTTTGCTGGCCTGGGTTTTTTCGGAAGTGTTTTTCCAACGAGAAATTATTGCGGACAAACCCGGCGTTCCGTACCTCATCGCGGTCGCCATCAACTTAATTCTGCTCAAACAAATTTACAAAGCCAATGCCGAAAAAGCAGGAGTTGGTTTGCTCATCGTTACTTTTACGGCCGTAATCTTAACTTTTGTGTTCAAAATCAAGCTTCATTAACCATGAAATATTATTTAATTGCTGGTGAAGCTTCGGGCGATTTGCACGGTGCCAATTTGATGGCAGCATTAAAAGCGCGCGACCCGCAAGCCGAATTTCGGTATTTTGGCGGTGATTTGATGCAGGCAGAAGGCGGAACGCTGGTAAAACATTATGCCGAAATGGCTTACATGGGTTTTGTGGAAGTGGCTTTAAACCTCCACAAAATCCTCAAAAATATGAAAAGCTGCAAGGAAGATATTGCAGCCTGGAAACCGGATGTCGTGATTCCGATTGATTTTCCCGGCTTCAACTTAAAAATTGCGGCTTTTTGTAAAGAAAAAGGCTTTAAAGTTTTCTACTACATTTCGCCAAAAGTTTGGGCCTGGAACCAGAAACGCGTGCTCAACATTAAAAAAGTGGTGGACAAGCTGTTTTGCATTTTGCCTTTTGAAGTTGATTTTTACCAATCGTGGGACATGAAAGTGGATTACATTGGTAACCCGCTGCTGGATGCTGTTTTTATCCACCAGAAAAATGAATCTTTTCTCGCCCAAAACAACCTCGGCCAAAAACCAATTGTAGCGCTTTTGCCTGGTAGCCGCAAGCAGGAACTGAAAGGGATTTTGCCCGAAATGCTGGCCGTTGCGGATCAGTTTCCCGATTATCAGTTTGTGATTGCCGGCGCGCCTTCTTTCAACCAAAACCATTATGCTTCTTTTACTGGCAAAAAATTGGTGCCGGTTGTTTTCAACCAAACGTATGATTTGTTGCAACATGCACACGCTGCTTTGGTTGCTTCGGGCACGGCAACTTTGGAAACAGCTTTGTTCCATGTGCCGCAAGTGGTTTTGTACAAAGGCAATCCGTTGAGCATTGCTATTGCCCGCGCCGTTATCAAAATCCGTTTTATTTCGCTGGTGAATTTGATTATGGACCGGGAAATTGTGAAAGAACTGATCCAGCAGGATTGTACGCCGGAAAAAATCGGCCAGGAATTAGAACGTTTGCTGCACAATGAAATTTACCGCCAAACCATGCTGGATAATTACAACTTGCTGGACGAAAAAATGGGCGAACCAGGCGCGTCGGCAAAAACGGCTGAACTGATGATCGGGTATTTAAGAAAATAAGCTAAAAAAAGAGCGGTAAAAGAAGCATTTTTGTCATGCTTCTTTTACCACCTAAAATTAAGTATTGCTAATTTCAAATTGATCCTATCATGAAAAAAAACTTCCTTTTTGTTTTGGCTTTGCTGTTTTTAACACAGTTTTCTTTTGCCCAAAACCAAACTTTTACCAATCCGCTGCTGCCTTCCGGTGCCGATCCGTACAGCTTTTACAAAGACGGTTATTATTATTACACCAATACTTTGGGCAATAATTTGATGTTGTGGAAAACCAAAAACCTGGCCGACCTGAAAGACGCCGAACACAAAGTGATTTGGACACCGCCTGCCGGAACTGCTTATTCCAAAGAGGTTTGGGCGCCCGAATTTCATTTTATCAAAGGCAAATGGTACGCTTATTTTGCTGCGGACGACGGCGACAATAACCATCACCGCACGTATGTTCTGGAAAATGCTTCTGCCGACCCTTTTGCAGGCGAATGGGTTTTTAAAGGGAAGGTAACTGCACGTTCGGCGGATAAATGGGCCATAGACAGTGATGTTTTTGAGCAGAAAGGCAAGTTGTACATGATTTGGGCAGGTTGGGCAGGCGATGTAAACGGCCGCCAAAATATCTACATCGCCAAAATGAAAAACCCCTGGACGATAAAAGGAAAACGTACGTTGATTTCTACGCCGACTTATGCCTGGGAACGGAACGGCGACCTGCACGATGCCAACAACCCGGCGCATGTGGATGTGAACGAAGGGCCGCAATATTTGAAACACGGAAATAAAATTTTTGTGGTTTACTCGGCAAGTGGCTGTTGGACAGATTTTTATGCTTTGGGAATGCTTACGGCTTCGGCAAACGGTAACCTGCGCCGTGCTTCTTCCTGGACAAAATCATCAGAGCCGGTATTTAAGCAATCTCCGGAAAACGGTGTTTATGCGCCGGGCCATAATTCGTTTTTTAAATCGCCGGACGGAACGGAAGATTGGATTTTATACCATGCCAACTCGCAACCGGGACAAGGCTGCGGACGGGAACGTTCGCCCCGTGCGCAAAAATTTACCTGGAACGAAGATGGCACGCCAAACTTTGGCGAGCCTGTAAAAGCAGGCGTGCCGATTGCCATCCCTTCGGATAAAAACCAAAACCCGTAAACCGGCTGCAAAAATCGAACTCTAAAAAAGATACGGTAAAAACAGTATCCGTGTTTAATTAGTATTTATATTTGATTAGCTGAAAGTTACAGGTTATCAGCCCTCTTTAATTTAAACCGCTCAAAACTTACCATACTTCTTTTACCGGCTATAAATATTTATTCCAATTTGTTGCAGCATTTATGAAGTTAATCAATCGTTATTTATCAGGATGGCTATTTGCTGTTTTGGTTACTGTTTCGTGCAGTAAAAAAACGGACATTGTTGCTAACAATGGAAATAGTGCAACAATAGCAACTGTTTGGACTGCACAAAAAGCAAACGATTGGTACGCAAGCCATAAATGGATTTCCGGTGCCGATTATATCCCGGCAACGGCAGTGAACCAACTGGAAATGTGGCAGGCCGACACCTTCGACCCAAAAACGATTGATAAAGAATTAGGTTGGGCAGAAAAAATTGGCTTTAATACCATGCGCGTTTTTTTGCACAGCCTGGCTTGGAAACAAGACCCGGAAGGGTTTAAAAAACGGGCAGATCAGTTTTTGGCAATTTCGGCGCAGCACCACATTCAGCCTATTTTTGTTTTTTTTGACGATTGCTGGAACACAACACCTCAAATTGGCAAACAACCGGCACCAAAAACAGGCATCCATAACTCGGGATGGCTGCAAGACCCTGGACAGCCAGCATCGGCAGACAGCACCAATTTTCCCGGGTTAAAAAAATATGTAAAAGACATGCTTGCTGCTTTTGCGCATGACAATCGGATTTTAATGTGGGATTTGTACAACGAGCCGGGAAATTCTAACAAAGGGGAAACTTCGCTTCCGCTGCTTGCCCTGGTTTTTACATGGGCAAAAGAAGTTAACCCTGACCAACCCATAACAGCAGGCGTTTGGGCATGGGATTTTGATAAACTGAACCAATTTCAAACCACGCATTCGGATGTTATCACTTACCACGATTACGAAGAACCTGCCCAGCATTTAAAGATTATTCAACAATTAAAAACTTATGGCCGGCCGCTGATTTGTACAGAATATATGGCCCGTACATTGAACAGCCGTTTTGCTAACATTATGCCGATGCTAAAATCCGAAAACGTTGGCGCAATAAACTGGGGCCTTGTTTCCGGCAAAACCAACACAATTTATGCCTGGAGCACACCGATGCCAAACGGCGGAGAACCGGCGGAATGGTTCCACGATATTTTTAGGGGAGACGGAACGCCGTACAGGCAGGACGAGGTTGATCTGATAAAAAAGTTGAACGGTATCAACTAAGAGCCTGTTTAAATTTTGTTCTATTTATTTTCCATGCTTCTTTTACCCTAT
>NZ_CALMAT010000050.1 GCF_937859865.1 uncultured Mucilaginibacter sp. | reverse complement strand
AAACTATCTCAAAAAGGAAAATCAACTGCAAACAAAAAAGAAGCATCTTTAAATTCTATACTTCTTTTATCACATAAAATTTTGTTGCTGAGCTTATTTTTGCATCACCATTACGCCATTCATCATCAGCGTGCTTCCGCCACTGGCAACAATATTATATACTTTTTGCACGCCGCCTGCTTTTTCGGTTTTATCCAAAATGGTATAGGTTTCGTAAGCTTTTTTGGCTTTGTTAAAACATAAAACCTGTTCGCCAATTTCCGTTTCTCCAATTTTTTTGCTTCCGGTTTTTGTCGTCATCGGATGGTTTGGCGTGGCTTCCAAAATTTTGGCCGAAAGGCGGATGCTGTTTTTATCGGTACTTTTTTAGTCTGCGGCAACCAAAACCAAACGCGTTAAAGCATAATTTTTTGCTTCGTGGACAGCAAGTTTTTTTACCTTGACCACTTCTGTTTTTTTCGTTTTTGGGTCAATGGACAAAACATCGTCGCCTGGTTTTACAGATGCCAGCATTTTCTGCGTGCCGTTTGCCATCGTTACCAAATCCGTTCCGGGGAAGCAAATGTCGCTACCGTAAGTCCCGCTTTCTTCTTTCATGCTTTTCCCACCGTTGCTGTTTTTATAAACCTGGTACGAAAATTCACGCGAAAGAACGTAAGACAACTTCAGCACAAAGTTTTTCTCTTCCTTGTCAATACTGTGGATGTCTTCAAAATAACGTTCCCAAACTTTGCCGTCCGCCGTTTGGTTAGGCAGCAAAGCTTGGTAGCGTTTGCCTTTTTCGTTGGTATAAAAAATCATCAAACCCAATTGCTGCATCCCTTCTTTCGCCATCAGGTTGTACAAATCCATCCGCTTTTTCAGGCCGTCATCACCGGTAATAAAATAAGGTTTTGGGCGGTAACGGTCTAAAATATAAGCGTTTTCAAACTTCACGTAAGTGTCCTGGTCGGGATCTTTTATCGCAAAAGTTTTTGCTTTGGTATATTCGTCCATGGTGATTGGGCGAGGGTTTACCGCTTGAGAAAAACAGGGATAAAAGAAGCATAGCAGGCCGGACAATAGGAATAATCTGCGCATAAATTTTGTAGTAAATTAAGATAATTGTTTAAAAGCATCCGCAAAAGCTTCCATTTCGTCCATTCTTCCGATACTTACACGGCACCAGTCTTTGTCGTCAAACTTCCAGAAACGCACGCCAACGCTTCTTTTCATCATTTCAGAAACAAACTTTTGCCCGTCCATTTTTAGCGGAAACATCACAAAATTGGTGGAAGAAGGAATGTAATCGTAACCTTCTTTTTTCAAAGTTTCATACAAAAACTTTTTGGAAGCCTGGGTTTTGGCCAAAGCATCATCCAAAAACTCACGGTCTTGATAACTTGCAATAGCGGCCTGAATGGTGGGTGCAGAAATGGACATCGAACCTTGTGTGTATTTGGAAAGCGTCTTTAACATTTCCGGCTGGGCAACCATATAACCGATACGCAAACCGGCAAAGCCGTAAAGTTTGGAAAAAGTACGGGCAACCATCACGTTTTGCCCTTTTTTTACCGCATCAATTAGGGTTACAGCTTGCGGGTTTGGCAGGTAATCAATGTAAGCCTCATCAATTAAAACCGGTACTTTTTTAGATACGCGTTCGCAAAAAGCTTTCAGTTTTGCCGTATCAACTACAGTTGCCGTTGGATTGTTGGGGTTGCAGATATAAACCAAACTGGTGCCGCTGTCAATGCTTTTTTCGATGGCATCCAAATCTGTTTTATAATCGGCAGTCAGCGGGACATGGACAATTTTTCCGCCTACTTCCGCTGCTTTTTTAGGCAGGTCGTCATAACTTGGGTCGGCAGTTACGATAGCACCATTTTTACTAAAATGCAAAGCAGCAGCCAACAATAAAGGCGACGAACCGGCATCCAAAACAATCTGTTCTTTATTTACGCCTTCAAAAGCAGCAATTTTATCAATCAACTGGCCATAATACATAAACGGGTATTGGTAACTGGTGTCCATAGCCGCTTCAATGGCTTTTTTAGCTTTGGCAGAGGGCCCAAAAGGGTTTTCGTTAGCCAGTAGCCTTGCTTTTAAAACCATTGTTGGCGGTGCTTCGGCCATTAATTCTGCTTCGGAAAGTGTGAAGCTTTTTTGGAAGTTTGAAACTACCGGTTTTGCCAAAAGGCCGGAAACAGAGTTAGAAAAGAAGGTAATTCCGCCTGCTAACATTGCACTGGTTTTGATCCAATTACGCCTGTTGATTTGATTTGCCATGATACTGTTTTTATGGGTGAAAAATTGTTAACTTTTAGAACTTGTTGCCGGATAAGCCACGCGCTGCTCGGTCACCCGCGCATGGATTGCCGCCGAAACACTTCTTGCCGATTCAAATGCGCCAGCCATCCAGGCATTCAAATACGTCAGGTGTTCGCCGGCAAAATAAACCTGTTTTTCAGGTTTTAACAAAGGTTCGTAAACTGTTTTCCGCGTTTCGTTGGTGTAAACCGCCCAGCCGCCTTCGTTGTATTTTACTTTGTGCCAACTCACCGAAAACGAATTTTCAAACTCTTTTTGGTACTGTGGATGGATTAAGCTTCCTTTTGTTAAGGCCAGTTTTTCGCGTTCGCTGATGGAAAGGTCGCCAACTAATTTTGCTTTATCGTTAAAATTATAATACCCCAACAAAATGCCTTTTTTACCGAGGTAATTATTGTTGGGGTAGAAAATCTGCGTCAGTTCGTTATTAGTGTGCGTAATGCCGCCGTAAATCATTTCGTCTTCTTCCCAAAAACGGCGTTTAAACTGCAAACCAATTTTCCCGGTTTTGATGTAAGTTGCGTAATCAATCGCACGGCTCACATCCGAAGAAAAATTATGGTTTACATTGCCCAAAACCGGCAACGGCAAAGTACAAACACAATAATCACCGCTGATTTCTTTTGTTCCCTGCTGATCTTTATAAACAATCTTTACACCTTCCGGCAGGTTTTGTATGGAAGTAACTTCGGCACCTAAATGCAGCATCGGGCTTACCTTTTTTTGTAAAGCCTGCGCAATCTTGTCCATTCCGCCAACGGCCTGGAACATCGTCATCTGCAATTCATACACGTAATAGGATACGTTGTAAAAATCCGGGTCCATCAAACCCGATTGCAGCATGTCTTGCAATTTATAAGTTTCTGCGATTTTACCGGAAGCCAAACCTGCGCCCGGCGATTCGGTATAACCTCTCCTATCCGATGCTTTATACAATTTATCAATATCCAATCCGCCTTCGGCACGTAGGTATTCGATTACTTTTTCGGTGTCTTCTTTGGTTAAGCCCGTGTCTAATTGATTGTGGTCAATGGCTTTCACCAGCATTTCGCTCATGTAGCCACGAACATCATTTTGGATTTCCCTGATCCTGATCTTTTTGTTAGAAAGCGGCCCTTTTCCTTCTGCAAAATAATAGGCAGCTTCGTTTACATTATTATAAACTTCCAGCGGAACGCCCAGTTCTTTGCAATAATGCAAGGTGAGTTTATGGTGGTGCGGGAGGCGCGACGGACCGGCGTTGAAATAAAGATCATCATCAAAACGGGCAGTTTGTTGCGGCGAGTTAATTTCGTTGTTGATGCTACCTTTGCGGATGCTCCAGCAACGGCCGCCTGTACGTTCGCGAGCTTCCAAAATGGTACAATTATAACCTAATTTGCTTAGTTCGTAAGCCGTTGTCATTCCCGCCAAACCGCCGCCCAGAATAACTACTTTTTTGCCTGCGCCGTTTCCTTCCAAATTAAAAGCATGGGCAGGCGCGGCTTTTAACATGCCTAAAGCCAACATGGCCGGATAAGCGCCACCGGCCAGCATTGCGCCTTTACTTAAAAATTCCCTTCGTGAAACAGATTTCAAACCAATTTTTATTGATACAGGATGAAATTAATTCCTTAAAGATAAATTATTACTGCTTTAATTGCAATTTATTTTAAAAATGAGTTAAACCGAGCTTAGTTTAATGGCAATTTTAATCCAAATCAATCAACTAAAGTAGTTTTCAAGCTTTAAAATCTGCCATTTTTTCAAATTCTGCTTTCGTTGCAGCTTTTCCATGACCAAAAACAGCAATTTGAAAAGGAAAAGCAGCTAATTTTTGCAAAGTAAGCTGATTAACCCTTTTAGATTGATAAGCAAAAGCGGGTTTCAGTTGCGTTTCGTTTTCGGCGGCATCCGCAGCAAAAAGCAATGCTTCTTTTACCGGGTAAAAAAGAGCGATCTGTTCGGCGCAATGTCCGGGCGCGTTGATTACTTCCAAGCCATTTGCATCCGGAATGCAATCGCCTTCCGCCACAATTTTGATATTTACTTTTACCGGTTGGATGTATAAAAACTGCAAGTTTAGCTTTCCGTTTAAGGTAACCAACCGCAGCAAAAAAGCTAAAATTTTTGATTTGGGCTGAAAGGCTATTCCCTTCGCAATCATTTCCGCACAAAACGCAGAAGTGTAAACCGCAACTTGAACAGATTTTAAAATGGAAGCCAAACCGCCGGAATGGTCGTGGTGGGCATGGGTTAGGATAACATATTTTAAATCTTCCGGCTGTTTTCCGATTTGCCGGATGCCTTGAAAGATCAAATCTTTGCTGCCTTTGGGGCCGCTATCAATCAAAATTAAACCGATAGGATGATCCACCAAAAAAACGTTAACAATGGGAAGGGTAATTTGAAAAACGCTTTTGGTGATTTGAACCACGTCCATTCAAAAACTTAATTTGATTCTGCTACTTCTTTTATCTGTACTAAAATTGGATTCCAACCTTGGCCGTTATTGTAAGTGTCTTGGTATCTTTTTTCGCCTTCCGCAGCAGTTTCAAATCCATCTTGCGTAACCGTTAATTTCGTTTTTCCGCCTTCTTCCGTCAGTTGGTAAGTAACGTTGAGGTAGTTTTCAGGAATGTCAGGATAAGAAGCAAAAGGATCGATCACCGTGTATTTTAGTAAATTTCCCGGTTCCATTTCCAAGATTTTTCCTTTTACAAAAACCATTTCCTGGCCTTCGTATTCGCCGCGCCAAAGCAAATCGCTTCCAATTTTCCAATCCGAAACCGTTTCGCAACCGAACATATAAATTTGGGTTTTGGCAGGATTAACAAGCGCATCCCAAACTTTGGCAGGAGTTGTATCAATTACAATTTCGCTTTTTACAATTTTAGGTTCGTTCATCTTGACTTAATTTTAAGTGATAAAAGAAGCATCAGATTACTTAATCCAGCCGTTACCAATCATCCAGTTTTTAACATGGTCCATCCATTTATCGGGTGTGGTTTTGTTGTTCAGGCCAAAACCATGTCCACCTTTTGGATAGATGGTCATAGCTGCCGGAACTTTGTTTTTAAGCAAGGCATCGTAGTAATACAAACTGTTTTTAACGTTAACCGTGTTGTCGTCTTCGGCATGGACAAGCATCGTTGGCGGCGTGTTTAGCGTAACGTTTTGTTCGTTGGAAAAATACTTAATTTGCGCTGCTGTTGGTGTTGGCCCGATCAAATTATTGCGCGACCCGCCATGCGCCAAACTATCCGTCATGCTGATGACGGGATACAACAGCACCATAAAATCCGGCCGCAAACTGGTGTTGTTGGTGTTGCTGATTTTGGCATCATCAAAATGAGAACCGGTCAAAGCAGCCAAACTTCCGCCGGCCGAAAAACCAATGATGCCTACTTTTTTTGGGTCGAGATTATATTTTGCGGCACTTTCGCGCACGGTTTTGATGGCCATTTGTGCATCTTGCAATGGCCCAATGCTTTTATCTTTCATGATGGCATCGCTGGGCAAACGGTATTTTAACACAAAAGCAGCTACGCCGATTTCGTTAAAAGCTTTTGCAATTTCAGTGCCTTCGTGGTCGTAAGAAAGAAAGGCATAACCGCCGCCCGGACAAATGACGATAGCCGCGCCTGTTGCTTTATCTTTTGCGGGAAGGTAAATTTCAAGCGTTGGCTTGGTTACTTTGCTGTAACCGATGTTGTTTTCCGAACCGGATTTAACTTCCTGGTAAGTATTATTAACAATAGCATTTGGAACAGCGCCTGGATACAAAGGAATAACCGTTTGCGCTTTTGCCGTAAAAGGGTCGGTTGAAAACATAAACATTAAAAAACAGGTGTAAAAAAAGCATTTCATTTTGTATAAAAGTTGGTTGTTTAAATCAACACAAATCTTGCTGAAAGTGCAAGCAAAGGTTGATATTTGTTTTGGCGGTTAATATGAATACTTTATCGTTTTGGTTTTGACGGCTGTTGGTTTTGATAATTGCTTCGTTGAAATGCGTAATACCAAAACTATTTCTCCCAAACCAACCTTTCCCTAAAAACCATATCCTTATTTTTGTCAAATGCTGAAAGCCAGGTCTATCAAAAAATCGTACGGAAAATTGCCGATATTAAAAGGTGTTGATCTGGATGTGAACGCCGGGGAAATTGTAAGTATCGTGGGCGCTTCGGGTGCCGGAAAAAGTTCGCTGCTGAATATTATCGGAACTTTGGACAAGCCGGATTCGGGGAAAATTTTGCTGCACGATGCCGATACCAGCGTGATGAACCAGAAACAGTTGAGCGCTTTTCGTAATCAAAAAATTGGATTTATCTTTCAGTTTCACCATTTGCTGGCCGAATTTAATGCAATTGAAAATATCTGTATCCCGGCTTACATCAACGGGAAAACAAAAGTTGAAGCCGAAACGCGCGCATCAGAATTGTTGGAGATGCTGAACCTCGGCCACCGCAAACAGCACAAACCCAACCAGCTTTCGGGCGGCGAGCAGCAGCGCGTTGCCGTGGCGCGTGCTTTAATCAATAATCCGGCGTTGATTTTGGCGGATGAGCCTTCGGGAAACCTGGATTCTAAAAACGCGAAAGAACTGCACCAACTGTTTTTTTCGCTGCGCGACCAATTCGGGCAAACTTTTATCATTGTAACCCACAACGATGATTTGGCGGAAATGAGCGACCGCAAAGTAACCATGAAAGACGGCTTGATCGAAGCATGACGAAAGCTTTGGTTACTTGCGGCAACCATCCCGGTGTTTATTTTCTGGAAAAATGGTTTCCACAATTTCAGTTTATTTATGGCGATGCTTCTTTTACCGCACAAATTTCAGTGGCGCAGCAGTTGTTGTTGCCAATGGTTTCGCAGCCAGGTTTTATCCATCAATTGTTAAATCTCTGTTTGGACCAGCAAATCGAAAGCGTTTTTGCAATGGCTGCCGCCGAACAGGAACTGCTGGCCGAAGCCGTGGAATTGTTTGAAGAGTTTGACATCCAACTAAACCTGCCTGACCTTAACACCAAAAAATACCTGGTAAAAGAAGCATTGCTGCTGGCAAGTTTACGCGAAGCAGGGACCCAAATTGTCCCTTTTCAAACTTCCGATTCGGTAGAAACTTTTTCTAAAGCTTGTTTGGCTTTAGGTTATCCAACCGAAACTTTGGCCATTTCCTCCGTAGAAAACCCGGAACTGGTTTGGCTGATGGACGATCATCTTGCCAAAACCAAAACTGCTTTTCAGGGAAAACCGGTTATTTCGTTTATCAAAGCGATGAAGTTGTTTCCAAACGAAATGCTTTTGCTGCGGAAATTTCATCAATCAACATTCAAACCAACACATGCTGTTTTTACCCATGGAAAATCGGTGTCGGCTTGGAATGCTTTGGCAGAAGAAGAAAAGCTTTTGAACCAGGTTTCGGAACAATTGAAATTACACGGGATTTTTGAATTTAATTTTCAGGAAAGGCAGCACCTTTTTGGCTTGAAACCGTTTTCTGTTAGATGATATTTCGATACGCCGACCTCGACCCTTATAAAAAAGCTTTTGTGTTTGAACTGGACAATGTGCTTTTTCCGGCGCAGGATTATCTGTTCCAGGTGTATTATCTGTTTGCCGCTTTTGTGGAGCATACCGAGCAATGGAAAAGCAAGGAAATAATTGGCTGTATGATCGAAGCTTATCAGAAAAATGGGGAAAGGGCGGTTTTTGATGCGGTAAAAACAGCATTTTCTTTGGAGCCGAAGTATCAGGATAATTTTGACCGGTTGCTGATGACCGCACGTTTGCCGCTGAAACTGCTGCTTTACCAGCAGATGCTCGAACTGTTGCAGCAAATTGTGGTGGACCGGAAGCAGATTTTCATCCTTACCAACGGCAACCCGCAGCAGCAACTCAACAAAATAAAACAGGTGGACTGGAACGGGCTGGAACCTTATTTAACGTGTTATTTTGCCGAAGAAACCAAACCAAAGCCCGAGCCGGACGCTTTGCACCATATTTTGGCCAAACACCAGTTGCAGCGCCGGGACTTGATTATGGTTGGAAATCACGAAGCCGATGAACTTTGCGCGCAGGCAGCAGGCGTAGATTATGCCAATTTGTTTGATTTTATCAAATAAGCAAACTTTTTTTTATTAGTTTATATTTAATTTACTGATTACACGTATATTAGGACAAAGTAAAAACCACATGAAGAAATATTTTATTTACTTAACCATCAGCCTGGCAATGGCTGCAACTTTTACGGCTTGTAAAAAAACAACGCCTGTTACACCTATTCCTGTTTCGGTTATCCCGACTACAGGCACACCACTGGACCACATTAAAGATTCGGTTTACCTCTTTACGCAGGAGGATAATTTGTGGTACAGCACTTTGCCAACTTATACGGCTTTTAACCCGCGCAACTTTACCGGAAAAACAGACCAGGCTGCTTTGCAAAGTGAAGTTGATGCGCTTTCACAATACAGTACCAACCCTGCAACGGGAAAGCCTTATGAGTATGATATTCTTGACCCTGGCACGGCCAAATATTCTTTTATAGACCAGGGCCAGGTGGCAACTTCTTTAGGTGGAACGAATGGCGATTATGGGTTTAGCGTTTTTTATAATACCACTTCCGATCTTCGCGTTAAATACGTTTACCCGGGTTCTCCGGCAGATAAGGCTGGTTTAGTTAGAGGTTACCAGATTACCGCCATTTCCGGTGTTCCGTCTTTAACTTACACCAACTCTTCCAACAGCAATTACACGGCTTTGGTTAATGCGATATTTAATTCCACTACCATCACCATGACGGTGCAAAAGCCGGACAACACCACTTTTAACACTACTTTAAACACCGCCAATTATACGGTAAACCCAGTGTTAAAAAGTAAAGTTTTGGATCTGGGCAATGGGAAGAAGATAGGTTATTTGGTGTTTAACACTTTTACAGTTTTAGATAATGCAAAGCCTAATTTAGAACCTGCTTTTACCAGTTTTACAGCCGCCGGAGTAACTGATTTGGTAGTTGATTTGCGCTACAATGGCGGCGGCTCTGTACAAACGGCAGAGTATTTATCTAATTTAATAGTGCCTCCTGCCAAAACCAATACGGTAATGTACACCCAGTATTATAACGATAAATTGCAAAATGATAAATGCCCATTGTTTGCAAAAAAGCTTGGTTTAGACGTTACTAAATACCCAGGTGAATTTAAACCAACCAATAACCAAGCATTATTTTCTAAGCAAGGTAGTTTAAACATCAACAGGGTGTTTTTTATCGTTACGGGAAATACCGCTTCTGCAAGTGAGTTAACAATTAATAATTTAATTCCTGAAATGAATGTACAATTAATTGGTACAACCAGTTATGGCAAACCTGTTGGGTTTTATGGTATCCCGATTGGTGCCTATCAATACTACACGCCCGAATTTGAATCTAAAAACTCGGCAAACCAAGGCGGCTATTATGCCGGGATGACACCGGGTTCTGTCACTTATCCGGGCGTTCAGGCATCTGATGATGTTACCCATGATTTTGGTGATGTAAACGAAGCATTGCTGGCCCGCGCTATTAACTATACCACAAAAGGAACCTATGCCATTTCTCCGGCCTTAACTGTACAAAGCACCGGCAAAAGCGGCAGCCAATTAAGTGAAGACGACATCAACCGTATTTCCCATGATTTTTCTAAACATAATGTGAATATCATGATCAGCAATAAATTTAAAATGCACTGATTTTTATGTGATAAAAGAAGCATGTACTGTCATCTCGACCAAAGGAAGAAATCTTCTTCTAAACTGTGGTTAAAGTTACATAGTTGAAATAGGATTTCTCCCTACGGTCGAAATGACAAAGCAAATTTTGCCCGATAAAAGAAGCATCAGACAAAAGCCGGGAAAAACCGGAAGTTTGAAAATGCTGTTATTTCGGTCGAAGGGAGAAATCTTCTTCAAAGCAGTTTAAGCAGTATTGTTGAAATAAGATTTCTCAATCGTTTAGAAATGACAGCAAATTTTACCTGATAAAAGAAGCATCGGTCCCAACTTGCATAACAAAGTAATTTCTTTTATCTTCGTGCCACAGTTCACAAAATTATATACGCTTTAATATTATTCAGGTAATGTATTTAAGTAAAGAAGCAAAAGCAGAGATTTTTGCAAAACACGGACAAAGTGCAGCCGATACTGGTTCTGCCGAAGGCCAGGTAGCGTTGTTCACTACCCGTATTGCCCACTTAACCGGGCATTTAAAAACAAACAAAAAGGATTTTTCTACCCAGTTGGCTTTGCAAAAACTGGTTGGTAAACGCCGAGCCTTGTTAGGCTATTTGTTTAAAAAGGACATTAACCGTTACCGTGCCATCATCAAAACACTGGAACTAAGGGATATTATAAAATAACCCGGAGTAATTTCCTCCAAAAAGCCATCCCAACTGGAGATGGCTTTTTTGATTTAAAAAAAGTAAAATCTATCTAAAAACAGGTTCGTTCTAAAGATGAAAAACGAACCGATACAACAACAAAATGAACGTAATTAAAAAAACAATTGATCTGGGCGATGGCCGCATTGTAGAGATCGAAACGGGAAAACTGGCCAAACAGGCCGATGGCTCGGTGGTGGTAAAAATGGGCGACACGATGTTGCTGGCAACCGTAGTATCTTCTAAAGAAGCCAAAGAAGGCGTGGATTTTTTGCCGCTTTCGGTTGATTATCAGGAAAAATATGCAGCGACCGGACGGATCCCGGGCGGGTTTTTACGCCGTGAGGCACGTTTGTCGGATTACGAGGTTTTGATCTCGCGTTTGGTAGACCGTGCTTTACGTCCTTTATTCCCTGAAGATTATCATGCCGATACACAGGTAATGATCTCTTTAATTTCTGCCGATAAAGACATCATGCCGGATTGCCTGGCTGGTTTGGCTGCTTCGGCTGCCATTGCCGTTTCGGATATTCCTTTTAACGGGCCGATTTCCGAAGTGCGCGTGGCAAAAATTGAAGGTAAATTAGTCATCAACCCAATCCGTACCGAACTGGAAAAAGCGACTTTAGAGTTTATGGTTGCGGGTTCTGCTTCGGATATTGTGATGGTGGAAGGCGAAGCAAACGAAATTGCGGAAACCGAAATGGTAGAAGCGATCAACTTTGCACACGAGGCCATCAAAAAACAAGTTGCCGCACAAGTTGAACTGGCAAACGAAGTTGGCAAAACCGAAAAACGTGTTTACAGCCACGAAAACAGCAACCCGGAGTTGAGGGAAGCAGTTTTTGCTGCTACTTATGATAAAGCTTATGCCGTTGCCGCTGCTGCATCCGGCAAGGATGAAAGAGGGGAAAACTTCAAAAAAATCCGTGACGAATATATTGCAACGATGGGCGAAAATGTTGACCCAAATCAGCTTGGTTTGGCCAAAAAATATTTTCACGATGTGCAGTACGATGCCGTTCGTAATTTGGTTTTGAATGAAGGCAAACGTTTGGACGGCCGCGCAACTACGCAAATCCGCCCAATCTGGAGCGAAGTTGGTTACTTGCCTGCCGCCCACGGTTCGGCGGTGTTTACCCGCGGCGAAACGCAATCGTTAACTTCGGTTACTTTAGGTTCTAAAACCGACGAGCAAATGATTGACGGCGCTTTCATCAACGGTTACAGCAAGTTTCTGCTGCACTACAACTTCCCGGGTTTTTCTACCGGCGAAGTAAAACCAAACCGTGGCGCAGGCCGCAGGGAAATTGGCCATGGCAATTTGGCCATGCGTTCTTTAAAGAAAGTTTTGCCAGGTTCCGATCAAAACCCTTACACCATCCGTGTGGTTTCTGATATTTTAGAATCCAACGGTTCATCTTCCATGGCAACCGTTTGTGCCGGAACTTTAGCTTTGATGGATGCCGGTATCAAAATCACTTCACCGGTTTCCGGGATTGCGATGGGTTTGATCACCGACGAAAAAACAGGCAAATACGCTATCCTTTCTGATATTTTGGGCGATGAAGACCATTTGGGCGATATGGATTTTAAAGTTACCGGTACTGAAAAAGGTATCGTAGCTTGTCAGATGGATTTAAAGATCAACGGTTTGTCTAACGAAGTGTTGATTAAAGCTTTGGACCAGGCGAAAGAAGGCCGTTTGCACATCTTAAACGAGATGAAGAAAACGATTGCCGCACCTCGCGAAGATTTTAAACCACATGCGCCGCGTATTGTAAGCATGACGATTGATAAAGAATTTATTGGTGCGGTAATCGGGCCCGGCGGTAAAATCATCCAGGAAATGCAACGCGAAACCGGTGCCACCATTGCCATTGAAGAAGTGGACAACAAAGGCATCATCGAGATTTTTGCTGATAACAAAGCTGCGATTGATGCTGCCGTTGGCCGCATCCGTAACATTGTTGCGAAACCGGAAGTTGGCGAAACTTACGAAGGCAAAGTAAAAACGATTATGCCTTTTGGCGCTTTCGTAGAGATTATGCCAGGCAAAGACGGTTTGCTACACATCTCGGAAATTGACTGGAAACGCTACGAAACAATGGACGGCATTTTTGAAGTCGGCGAAATGGTAAAAGTGAAACTGCTGGAAATTGATAAACAAGGCAAGTTAAAACTATCACGTAAAGCTTTGATGCCGCGCCCGCCAAAACCGGAAGCTGCGCAGTAAGCAATTTTGATATTTGATAGGAAAAGCTCTTCGGAAACGAAGGGCTTTTTTTGTATCTTTTAGATTGAACTGGTAACTTTACGAGTAAACAAATTAAAAAAATAACAGCATCTTTTAGATGAACAACAACCAACGTACTAAAAATGAAAAAGAATTTGATATATGGATACAGAAAGAAGACGGTGGAAGAATTTACTCATTTGAAGTAGCAGGGAAATTAGGGTGGAAAGCGAAATATTTAAAAGAAGTAAACAAGGAAGAAATTAATATAAGGTTTTGGCAGGAAATTTATGATCAGAATAACATTCTAAAAGAGATACACGAAAAATATCCATTGGATAAGGGACATCAAAAACTTTAAAAATGATCACAAAAAAAAATATAGCAGAAAAACTGCTTGCTTATCTACAGCATCGCTTGTCTTCCACTGAGTTAGTGAATTGGGCGGAGAAAAACCTGATGGAAGGTTGTTACGAAGATGACCAATTTCATACAATAAGAAATATTTTAGCACAACTCGGATTAGCTGATGTAAAGGCTTTTGGACTTGAATTTCAAGACTGCGAAGCGATTATGCAAAAGCTTGGCTATACTTTAGAAGTTAAAGCTTTGTCTGTTGCTTGATTTGAAATTGCTGGTCGCGGTATCTTTAAAGTGGGCGAAAAAGTAAAAGTGAAAGTGAAATTGCTGGAAATTGATAAACAAGGTAAGTTAAAACTTTCATATAAAGCTTTATTGCCGCGTCCGCCAAAACCGGAAGCTGTACAGTAAGTATTTGATATTTGATTAGGAAAAGCTCTTCGGAAACGAAGGGCTTTTTTTGTAGATGAAAGTTTTAATTGGAGTGATAAGTTAAAATTCTATCTTACAAAAGATTCAAATCAATCAAAGCTTATGAAAACACTTTTTACTTTTCTGCTTTTAACGGTTGCTACTTCATCTTTTGCACAAGATACGCTGAGTTACAAATCTTATCGTTCTGTTTGGAGTATCATCCCGCGTTTTGGTGTTGGCGATAAGCAAACAAGAAGTGTTTTTACAACTTATGGCAGCATTGGTTTGAGGCGGGAATTTTCTTTAGGAAAACTGATTTCTTTAAATGCAACTGCTGCATACAGTTCTGTTTATGGAAGATACGGAAATTCGAATTTGAATGTATTGGCAGTAGGTGCTGGAGTTACGCTTTACCCGTATTATATAATTAACTTGATTTTAAAACGAGGTTACGACAGACAGCAAGCGTTCAAAGACAATTTTTATTTTGATGAAACGGTAGAATATAACTTAAACAATACTAAATATGGTTCTGCCGGAAATATACCTACTGTTAGGTTTGAATTTAACTTAGGAAAATACAATTTAAATAAAAGGCTTTTTTTATCGCCTAAATTTGGAGAAGTTTATTTGGGTGAAACGCAAGAACCTTATTCTTCGAAATTTGATCATCAAGGGTTTTTCTATATTGGAGCTGCCTTTGGCTTTAATCCAAAACCTAAAAATAGGTGATAAAAGAAGCATCACCAAACTACCGATACTTCTTTTACCACCCTAAAATCACTAACCCAAAATCCCATCAATCAATTTCAATTCTTCCTGGCTAAAAGAAGTATTGTCCAAACATTTCAAAGAATCTTTCAATTGTTCCGGTTTGCTGGCGCCAATCAAAACGGAAGTAATACGCGGGTCTTTTAAAATCCAGGCCAATGCCATTTGTGCCAATGATTGTCCGCGCTGTTGTGCAATATCATTTAACTGGCGGATTTGGTTCAGCTTATCTTCGGTCAAGTTGTTTTCGGTTAAAAAGCCAACACCTTTTGCAATGCGCGAATCTTCGGGGATGCCTTTTAAATATTTATCGGTCAACAAACCTTGCGCCAGCGGCGAAAACGGGATGCAGCCAACGCCTTCTTTTTCCAGCAAATCCAACAAGCCTTCTGTTTCAACCCAACGCTCAAACATGGAATATTTGGGCTGATGGATGAGGCAGGGCGTTCCTAATTTTCGTAAAATGTACAAAGCTTTTGCGGCTTCCTCCGGATGATAATTGGAAATGCCCACATACAAGGCTTTTCCCTGGCGCACAAGCAAATCCAACGCAGCCATCGTTTCTTCCAAAGGTGTGTCTGGGTCGGGGCGGTGGTGGTAAAAAATATCCACGTAATCCAGTTTCATCCGTTTTAAACTCTGGTCTAAACTGGAAACCAAATATTTTTTTGAACCCCATTCGCCGTACGGGCCTTCCCACATATAATATCCGGCTTTGGTAGAAATGATGAGTTCATCGCGGTAGCTTTTAAAATCCTGGTGCAAAATCCGTCCGAAATTTTCTTCGGCAGAACCGGCTGGCGGACCGTAATTATTGGCCAAATCGAAATGCGTAACGCCATGGTCAAAAGCAGTTTTAAGCGTATTGCGGAAATTCTCCATCACATCCACATCGCCGAAGTTGTGCCACAAACCCAGCGAAACTGCAGGCAATTTGATGCCGCTTTTTCCGCAGCGGCGGTATTCCATATTTTGATAACGGGAAGAACTAGCTGTATAAGTCATAATGGTTAATTGGTTTTATTTGATAAAAATAGCTTAAACTATCATCTGCTCAAACATAAATTTAACTTATTATATTTATCCGTCCTGCAAAACTCATTAACCAATTCCCGCAAATGAAAAAACTATTTACAATACTTCTTTTACCCCTACTTTTTCCGTGTTTGCTTTTTGCACAAGTAGAGCCTGCGAATTACAAGGAAGCGGTCAGCCAATTTATCAACCAATTTAACCAGGCAGACGCGGAAAGTATTTTTAACAAGTTTAATGCACAAATGCAGGCAGCACTTCCTCTGGAAAAAACGCGTACAACCATGAACCAGATCAAAGCGCAGTTGGGCGACATAAAAAGTGTAGAATTTAAAAGTTTCAATTCGTCTGTTGCGTTATACAAAACCACTTTTACCAATGGCGTTTTTGGGTTGAAAATAAGCCTCGACGCAGCAAATAAAATGGGCGGCTTGTTGGTTCAGCCATTTCAGGAAGAAAAGATATTAACGGTTGATGCCAATTTAACAGAAACACCTGTTGACCTCAGTTTGCCGGACGCCAGTCTTTCAGGCTCATTATTAATGCCTAAAAACAGCATTGGTAAAATTCCGGTCGTTCTAATTATTGCCGGTTCTGGTGCTACTGATAGAAACGGAAACAGTGCGGGCTTGATCAATGCAAATTCCTACTTTTTGCTGGCCAATGCTTTAGGCAAAGCAGGCATTGCAACGCTGCGTTACGATAAAAGGGCAATCGGCAAAAGTACTTCTGCAAAAAGCGAAGCAGATACGCGTTTTGATGATTTTGTAAACGATGCCAGTGCGTTGGTTAAACTATTGAAGGATGACCCAAGGTTTTCTAAAGTAATTGTTTTAGGACATAGCGAAGGTGCTTTAATTGGAATGGTTGCTGCCGAAAAAGAAAAAGCAGATGGTTACGTTTCAGTTTCGGGTGCGGGCAACAAGGCCGAAAAGGTTATTGCCGAGCAGTTAAAAGCAACGCCCGAAATTTATACGGCATCGGTGGCAAAGTTAGATAGTTTGGCCAAAGGCTTTATGGTTTCTGATGCCGGAAATTTGCCTTTGTTTAGGCGTAGCGTTCAACCGTACCTTATTTCCTGGTTCAAATACAACCCGCAAACCGAGCTAAAAAAGTTAAAAGTTCCGGTGTTGATTGTACAGGGGACAACCGATATCCAAGTCAGCGTTGCAGATGCCCAAAACTTAAAAAAAGCCAAACCAGATGCAACATTGGTTTTGGTTGACGGCATGAACCACGCGTTAAAACAAGCACCTGCAGACCGTGCAAAAAACCTGGAAACTTACAGCAACCCTGATTTGCCAATTGATCCAAAATTGGTTGAAGCGGTTGTTTCATTTGTAAACCAAGTAAAATAAACCCAAATGGAAACTGAAGTTTTATTTAAAGAAACACAACGTTTCAGGCAATGGTGGTTGTGGCTGATTTTAATTGCCGCTTTTGGGATAACCATATCTGCCATAACAAAAGAACATAAAGAACTGCAAAACGATTCTAATTTTGCACTTCTAACTCCCTTGCTTGTTCCGATACTTGCTTTTGTTTTGATATTCTTTTCCAAATTAGACACTGAAATTGATGCAGAAGGAATTCATGTCCGTTTCTTTCCTTTTCATTTTAAATTCAAAACTTATAGCCGGGATACTATTGGCCAGGCAGTTGTAACAAAATACAATCCAATATTAGATTATGGCGGCTGGGGCTTGCGTTTAGGTTTGTTTGGAAAAGGAAAAGCATACAACGTTTCCGGAAACCAGGGCATTCAATTGGTTTTTAAAGATGGCAGCAAACTGTTGATTGGTACACAAAAACCCGATGAAGCAGGGGCAGCTTTACAAAAAGCAGGTTTTTTAAAAGCAGAAATGTATTAAATTAAGTGTTTTGTCATTGCGCATTGCAGGGAGAAATCTTATTTCAACCATAAAAGCTGAAAACTGCTTTGAAGAAGCTCCATCCCTTCGGTTTGGGATGATAGAACAAGGCGCATAAAAAACACCGGTAAAAGAAGTATGCCTGTTATTTTGCAGCAAAGAGAGAAATCTTCTTTCAACCAGAACAAGATTTTTAGGTGGTAAAAGAAGCATTAGTTTTTTGATTAGTCTCAATTCCAGACTTCTGTAAAAATAGGAATATGGTTTGTATGGAACAATGTGGGAAAGGCAGGTTTTGGAGAGAAACAGTTTATTGACCCAGGTTTATTATCAACCTAAAAAACCATGGCTATTAAAGGATTAACCATAATAGAGGTTAAGGAAATCTTTATATAACTTTTCGGTGATGTTTTCCCCAATTGATCATTTCGCCTAACAGTGGCCATAATGTTCTGCAATATTCCGTCAGTTCGTAATCTACAGAGACTGGTGTGCTGCTTTGAACCGTTCTTGAAACCAGTTTGTTCATCTCCATTTCTTTCAGTTCTTTGGATAACATTTTGAAAGTGATATTGGGTATGCTTTTGGCAATTTCCCGATAACGCTTGTTTCCGTTTCTCAAGGATATGATAATGAGCATTTTCCACTTACCATTAATGACATACAGTGTGTCGTGGATATATTTCATCTCTGGGCAAGCGTTGTCGTAATCACATTCTGTTTTCATTTTCGCTCTATTTTTGATACTGCTATACTTTAGTATATTGCACACAAATATATAGCATTTGCTACTTACCTTTGGCAATAAATAAAATATAAATGAAAAAGTTAGAAAACAAAGTAGCTGTTATCACAGGTGGCAACAGCGGCATCGGATTGGCAACAGCCGTATTATTTGCACAACAAGGCGCCAAAGTAGCTATCACTGGGCGCAACCAAGCCACTTTAACCAGTGCGGCAGAAACTATAGGTGAAGGAGCAATTAGCATCGTAAGCGATGTTTCAGATTTAAACAGCATTAAAAAAACGTATGAAGAAGTAAGTGCAAAACTTGGCAAGATTGATGTGCTGGTGGTAAATGCAGGGGTAGATACTGCAGCACCATTAGCAGACTTCACCGAAGAACTATTTGACCTGGTGAGCAACATTAATTTTAAAGGGGCATTTTTTTCTGTTCAACTGGCCTTGCCTTATTTAAATGATGGCGCTTCCGTTATTTTTACTTCCAGTGCCACCAATGAAAAAAGCTTCAGTATGTATAGTGCTTATGCCGCTACGAAAGCTGCGGTACGTTCTTTGGCCAGAAGCTTTTCTACCGAATTGATGGACAGGAACATTCGGGTAAATGTTTTGTCTCCCGGTGCCATTGATACCCCTTTATTCGGAAGATCTGGCGGCTCAAAAGAAGAAGTTGCCGGTATAAAAGATTTTATGGCTACTAATCTGATCCCTATGAAACGTTTAGGCACTTCAGAAGAAATTGCGGAAGGCTTCCTGTATTTGGCTTCAGATGCCTCTAAATATATGGTAGGTGCAGAATTGGTATTGGATGGCGGTGTAAAAACGCTTTAATATTTTGACTGTGAATTGGCCGGGTGTAAAAGTACTCCCGGTCGGTTTTTTTAAACTGATACTGTTTAAGTGAACACTTCTTTCTGACAAATGCTTCTTTTATGCCTATAAATTTAGTGTTTACCTTTTCAACCAATACAAAAAGTACAATGCAACACTAATTTTTAGGTGGTAAAAGAAGCATCGAGGATAAGCCGGATAAAATTCAAACATGCCCTTACAATCCAAAAAACGTTGTTTCTTTATTTACCAGGGATTCACTTAAAAGGAAAACCACTGGTATTATCCCAAAAAGTTTTGTCGAAATCGAAAATAATACTGTCGTAATTGTCAGTAAGTTTGCTATCCATTGCCCTACATTTAACCTGTTATCCGGTTATAGTTTCACGTAAGGTAGCACGGGCCCCCTTTTCATAAAAATCGGAAAGGTATTTTTCGACCATATTTTTAAACAATGGCGCGTTGGCCAAATCCTCACTAAATATTTCCCTTAACTCAAGTAGAGGTGCCGCACTCTTATTGGACTTGATGGCAATGGCATGTAATTTGGGAGCATTGGGATCCTTCATGGTAATAGTTTTGCCTTTCTCGTCCTTGCCATCTAAATAACGGATCCAACTGGCTATTACGAAGGAAAGGAATTTAATAGACCCTCCGCGGCGTAACTGTTCTTCGATTGATGGCAATACAAACTTGGGGATCCCTGTTGACCCGTATATGCCAATCCGCGAAAGCTGGTCGCCTATAGCGGGATTGGCGAAACGTTCAATCAGTGTTTTCTTATATGCTGATAAGTCCACGCCAGGCACTTCAGCTAATATGGGCGTTACATCAACATCCATCATTAATGTTACCAGCTTGCTGATGTCGGCGTCTCCCATAGCTTCGTGTACAAATTCGTAACCCAGCAATATGGCAACATAACAAAGCGCTTGATGCGCCGCATTTAACAACCTTAATTTCATAACCTCATAAGGCAATACATCGGCGGTCATTTGTGCGCCAACTTTTTCCCATGCAGGGCGGCCTAAAGTAAAATGGTCTTCAATCACCCATTGCTTAAATGGCTCTGTCATTACCGGCCAGCCATCGTCAATACCAAACTTTTCGCGCACCAAATCCCTTTGCTCATCTGTTGTTGCGGGCGTGATACGGTCAACCATGCTATTAGGGAAGGCCACATTGGCAGCAATCCAGGTTGCCAGTTCGGGGTTGCTTAACTGCGCGAAACTTAAAAGCATTTTTCTTGCTACCGATCCGTTTCCCTGGATGTTATCGCACGACATGATGGTAAACGGTACCTGACCACGCAGCCGGCGAAGATTTAATGCGGCCAGCAAGTAACCAAATGAACTTTTGGGTTTTTCTGAATGCTCTAAATCGTATTGAATATCAGGATGCGAACTATCAAATTGCCCCGTTCCTGAATGAATGTAATATCCGCCTTCTGTAATGGTTAAGGAAACTATTTTTGTTTCCATGTCGGCCATTTTTTCGATTACCGCGTTCTCGTTACCTGGAGCGAATAGGTAATTGACGATAGAGCCGACAATTCGGGGAACGTCTCCCGCTACGCTTCGCACCAATAAGGTGTACAAATGGTTTTGTGCCTGCATAACATCACGCATTTTAATATCGTGTTCCAGTAAACCTATGCCGCAAAAACCCCATTGCAAATCTTCGCCCTGGTCAAACAGGTCTTCAGTATATACCGTTTGATGGGCACGATGAAACCCGCCAACACCGATATGTACAATGCCTTGTCCCACTTTAGAACGCTCATATTGAGGTGCTTTAATATCTTTTGATAACAGCCCTATATTTATTTCATTAAGCTTTATTGCCATGTTTGTATGATGATTGATTGATCAAATAGTGTTGAGGTTGGCCAGGTATAGGGCCTGTTTAAATTTTTATCGTAAAAATATATAATGCTTCTTTTATGCCTATAAATTTTGTTTAGATGCTTCAATACAAAAAGTACAATGAGACAATGATTTTAATATGGTAAAAGAAGCATTGAAAATACCTTTAACAAAATTTAAACAGGCGCTTAAACAGCTATTGTAGCCGGTGCTGGATTGGATGTTTTTGCATTGCCGGGAAGCGCAATGAATAAAGTAAGTATAGCAGCGATAACATACAGACCAGATAATATCCATATTACACCCGTGCTGCCTACACTTCCAATAAATAAGCCTACAATAGCAGGGCCTACAAATACCGCTAAACCAGCCCCCAAATTAAGAACGGCCATAGCAGCGCCTTTATCCTTGTTAACTAATGACGGTGTTAGAGCAGTAAGGGGTACAAATCCTGCCAATAAGCATCCCCACAAGCAGCCGCATAAAAGCACGATCCAAAAGTTGTCACCGAAAATTACAGGCGAATAATAAAATAGCAGTGTGCTGATCGCGCAACCTATACAGCCAAACCAGAATACCGTATTCTTCCAGCCAAAAGCATCGCCTACAAAGCCAAAAATTAAATTAAATATGATGTTTGAAGTAAAGATTGTTGCCCACATTTGCAGCCATTGCGTGATTGAAAAACCATGCTTTTCCATATAGGTAGGCATAAAAACCAAGAATGCGAATTGCGAGGTAGTGTTGATGATACGTATAATTCCGCAAAGCAAAACCTTTGGCTCTTCCTTCATAATAGAAATACCCTTCTTTAGCTCGTCAAGCTTACTGGTCTTGTTTGCAACAGTACTGGTTTCAAACTTGTCGGTGTTTATCACCAACGCAAAAAACGCCCCCAGTGCAACCCAAAATATAGAGCTCCATAATGTATTTAAATAACCCAAATGGATAATAGCCCAACTGGAATAATAAGCGCCAAAAACGTTTAGCCCTCCGGTAAATACAAACCAAAACCAGCCGGCAGCGGTGCTTAATTTATTTTGCGGGCTACGGTAACTGATCCAAACCAGGAAGGAGTAGGCAAACAAGGGATAACCAAAACCCCGAATGGCATAAGTAAGCAGCATTAGCGGATAATGCAGATCAGGCAAAGCTAAACCAATAAACCCTGCTGTACCAACAATGTAAAAAATTATCCCGGCAAACATAGTTTTCCTGGGGCCATAGCTTTCTGTAAGTACACCCGAAAACCATGAAGCTATCGCAATAGTTACACCGTATGCAGTAAAAAGCAGTGCCGATTCCTGTATGCTTAACCCACGGTGTTGTATGTAGGGGCTTAACCAGCCACCTTCCAATCCATCACCAATCATAAATATCAGAATTCCTAAATAGCCCCAAGCCAAATTTTTGGGCAGACCTATTTTGTCAAAGATCGAGCGTTGTTGTTTAGCCATTTAAATTACAGCTTAGGTTTGATTAAAAATTGGAATAAAATTTGTCAATTATAAGAAATGTAAGTATACTTAAGTATTCGGGAATTAAAAAATTTAAGTATAAATTCATATAATTGACTTTGATAAAATTAGCGGTATTTTTTGTTTTGTTGATGAATTCTGTAAAGATTTCGACAAAACGACCAGACCATTCAATCGGTTACCGGCATCCGAAACAACACGAAGAATAGCCTGAGGTTGTTCACTAATTTCATATCCAATATCGTTGCCGGCTCATCGTTTATTTATTCTTCCCTAACAAACTTTTCATCACTTGCCAAACCGTAGCTTCTAATTTAATATCAGCTTTTTAATTAATTGAAGTCAGGTTAACAAAATAAGAAGGACAGAAACTTTTATAGCAACCTGTAGATCTGATAAAACCACTACTTATTAAAAGTATCCGTGATTTAAATCATTTAGAAAACTTTAGAAAGAATATTAGGATGCTTAAATACCATATTTCAAATTTTTATTTTTAACCCGAAAGTGTAGCTTTACCCAAAATCTCAATAAAATGAACATTCACGAATATCAGGGCAAAGCCATCCTCAAAAGCTACGGCGTTAGGGTTCAGGAAGGCATCCTTGCCGAAAACGTTGAACAGGCAGTAGCGGCAGCCCAAAAATTAAAGGAAGACTTTGGGTCTGACTGGGTGGTGGTGAAAGCACAAATCCATGCCGGTGGCCGTGGCAAAGGCGGCGGCGTTAAACTGGCCAAAAACCTGGACGAGGTGAAAGAGAAAGCCGGTGCCATCCTCGGCATGCAATTGATTACCAAACAAACCGGGCCGGAAGGCAAAAAGGTAAACAAGGTTTTGATTGCGCAAGACGTTTATTACCCGGGCCCATCAGAAACCAAAGAGTTTTATATGAGCGTTTTGATGGACCGCGCAAAAGGCCGAAACGTGATCATTTATTCTACCGAAGGCGGAATGGACATTGAAGAAGTGGCAGAAAAAACGCCGGAAGAAATCCACACCGAAGAAATTGACCCGAAAGTTGGTTTGCAAGGTTTCCAGGCGCGTAAAATTGCGTTTAACCTGGGTTTGAGTGGCGATGCTTTTAAAGATATGGTGAAGTTTATCACGGCTTTATACAAAGCTTATGATGCGACCGATTCTTCGCAGTTTGAAATTAACCCGGTTTTAAAAACTTCCGACAATAAAATTTTGGCGGTTGATGCCAAGGTAACTTTGGATGACAATGCTTTGTACCGCCATCCAGATTTTGCTGCGATGCGTGATACGGCCGAAGAAGACCCGATGGAAGTGGAAGCCAGCGAATCGAACCTAAACTATGTAAAACTGGACGGAAACGTAGGCTGCATGGTTAACGGTGCCGGTTTGGCGATGGCGACGATGGACATCATCAAAATTGCCGGCGGCGAACCTGCCAACTTTTTGGATGTCGGCGGAACAGCCAATGCACAAACGGTAAAAGCTGCTTTTGGAATCATCCTGAAAGACCCAAATGTTAAAGCGATTTTAATTAATATTTTTGGCGGGATTGTGCGTTGCGACCGTGTAGCGCAAGGTGTAATTGACGCGTACAAAGAAATGGGCGATATTCCCGTTCCGATTATTGTTCGATTGCAAGGAACAAATGCGGTTGAAGCGAAGAAACTGATTGACGAATCAGGTTTGAAAGTTTTCTCGGCTATCTTATTAAAAGAAGCTGCAGACCGGGTGAAAGAAGTTTTAGCGTAAGTTTCTCAACCTAAAATTTATAAAGCAAGGCTGTTTTGAAAAAGACGGCCTTTTTTGTGGATGCTGTTTTTATCGGGTAAAAATTGGTGTGATAAAAACAGCATGGCAAACCTTTTTCTGCCAAAATAATTATTAAGCATTATGCTCCTGAAAATTTACCCCGAAAACCCGAACGAAAAAGCCATTGCCCAAGTAGTGGAAGTATTGAAAAAAGGCGGACTGGTGATCTATCCAACCGATACGGTTTACGGTTTGGGCTGTGATATCACCAACCAAAAAGCCATCGAAGCCATTTGCCAGTTGCGGAAAATGAACTGCAGCAAAGCCAACCTGTCGTTCATCTGTTACGATCTCAGCCATATTTCCGATTACATCAAACCCATTGACAATACTGTTTTTAGGGTGCTAAAAAAAGCATTGCCCGGCCCGTTCACGTTTATTTTTAACGCCAGTAATTTGGTGCCGAAGTTGATCAGTTCCAACAAAAAAACGGTTGGCATCCGGATTCCGGACAATAATATCCCGCGCGAAATTGTGAAAGCGCTGGGTAACCCAATCCTCACCACTTCCATTAAAGATGACGATGATATTTTGGAATATTCTACCGACCCGGAACTGATTTACGAGAAATACCAGGATTTAGTGGATATCGTAGTTGATGGCGGTTATGGCGATAACGTTCCTTCTACGGTGGTAGATTGCACAACCGGCGACTTCAATATAATCCGCGAAGGAAAAGGCGATTTGGCGCTCTATCTTTAAATTGTAAAATTTTTAGCACGGTTTTTTCTATACAAAAGATGTATTAATCCTGTTACGAATGAAAAACCTGCTTCCCGTTGCCAAAACTGCTGTCATTTGCTTTCTCCTGTACAAATCCTTGTTTTATGCTTTCCTGTTTTTAGTTTCCGGAATGTGGATTATTACTGTTTTACTGCTCATACTGTTTGGTTATCTATGCAGTAGCTTGTTTAAAGAAGCCGTAAAATTAACTCAGCTTTACAAAAGTTTTAAACAATACAAAAGTTATAAACATTTTGCCTGGCGCGAAAAGTTGCCGCGGTTGCAGGTACGCAGCAAAATCAGCAAACAATATTCTTCTGAAACTGCCTGAAAACCAGTACAAATTTCAACATAAATAAATATTCAATACTGTTTTTACCGGTACTTTTTTTATGCCGGTAAAAACAGCATTTGCTTTTGATCTTAGTTTGATTTCGATCAGCAGTGCAGCTTTCCTAATCGCCATCCCGAAAAAAATCTTACTTTTGCATCCCGTACACTAAGGTTTACTATCGTAATTTTTGCGGTGGAAAAGCCCTTCAAGCTAAAGCATGACTAAGTATATTTTTGTTACGGGCGGCGTTACCTCTTCGTTGGGTAAAGGCATTATTTCGGCTTCTTTGGCCAAACTTTTACAAGCCCGCGGTTATCGGGTAACCATCCAAAAATTTGATCCTTATATCAACATTGATCCCGGAACGATGAATCCGTACGAGCACGGCGAATGTTACGTTACGGAAGACGGCGCCGAAACCGACTTGGATTTAGGCCATTACGAACGTTTTTTAAACACGCCAACTTCGCAAGCCAATAATATTACGACGGGAAGGATTTATCAAAACGTGATCAACCGAGAACGCGAAGGCGCTTTTCTGGGAAAAACTGTTCAGGTTGTGCCGCATATTACCGATGAGATTAAACGTAATTTTAAAATTTTGGGCGAGAGCGGCAATTACGATATTGTGATCACGGAAATTGGCGGAACGGTTGGCGACATCGAATCGTTGCCTTTTGTGGAAGCTGTCCGTCAATTCCGTTGGGAAACCGGTTCGGGAAATTCGCTTGTAATCCACTTAACTTTAGTTCCTTACCTGGCTGCCGCCGGCGAATTAAAAACCAAACCGACACAGCATTCGGTAAAGATGTTACTGGAATATGGCATCCAGCCGGATATTTTGGTTTGCCGGACCGAGCATCACCTCAACAATGAATTGCGCAAAAAGATCGCTTTATTCTGCAACGTTAATATCAATGCGGTAATCGAATCCATTGATGCTTCGACCATTTACGATGTGCCTTTGCTGATGCTGAAAGAACAATTGGACAAAACGGTTTTATCGAAACTAAAATTGCCGCAAAACAAAGAACCGGATTTAGAAAGCTGGAAAGATTTTTTGGGCCGATTGAAAAACCCGACCGGCGAAATCCGGATTGGTTTGGTTGGAAAATACGTGGAACTGCCGGATGCTTACAAATCCATCACCGAAGCTTTTATCCATGCCGGTGCAAAAAACGAGTGCAAAGTCCATGTCAAATACATTCAATCCGAAAGCTTAACGCCAGAAAATGCTGCCGAAAAAATGCGCGGTTTGCATGGCGTTTTGGTGGCACCGGGATTTGGGCAGCGTGGGATTGAAGGTAAAATTGAAGCCATCCGTTACGTCAGGGAAAACGAAATCCCGTTTTTCGGGATTTGTTTGGGAATGCAATGTGCCGTAATTGAGTTTGGCCGGAATGTCCTCAAAATCCAAAACGCCAACAGCAGTGAAATGGACGAAAACACGCCTGAACCGGTTATTTCGATGATGGCCGAGCAAAAAAGCATCACCACCAAAGGCGGCACCATGCGTTTGGGCGCTTATCCTTGCGACATCCGTAAAAACACCAAAGCTGCTTTTGTTTATGGAAAAACACATATTAAAGAGCGGCACCGCCACCGTTACGAGTTTAACAATGCTTACTTAAAACAATATGAAGACGGCGGCTTAGTCCCATCAGGCATCAACCCAGAAAACGGTTTGGTAGAAATTGTTGAATTAAAAAACCATCCTTTTTTCATCGGTTCGCAATTTCATCCCGAATTAAAATCAACAGTTGCTAATCCGCATCCGCTTTTTGTTAACTTTGTGGCCGCTTCTATGGCTTATGCCAAAAAGAAGAATTTAGCTATATAATAGGTTACGTTAAAAAAGAATGGATAGAAATACATTTACAGGGTTATTCCTGATCCTGCTTATCCTGGTTGGTTCCACGTTTTTGCTCAAGCCTTCGCAGGAACAGGTTAAAAAAGAACAGTTGCACCAGGATTCTCTTAAAGCAATTAAAGAAGGCAAAATCAAAGCGCCAACCGCCAATGCTTCTTTTACCCCACAAAAATCAACAATCGCAACCGATTCTGCTGCAATACAAGGCGCAGGAAACACAGCTGCTGCGCCGCAATTGGTTACTTTAGAAAACAAGGAATTAAAAGTTACTTTATCTACACAAGGCGGCCGTGTGGTTACCGTTCAACTTAAAAACGAAAAAACTTTCGATAAAAAATCGTTGATTTTGTTCAGCCAGGAGCAATCCAAGTTTGGTTTAACATTGACCGCGAATGGAAAACAAGTTCAAACCAATGATCTGATTTTTACGCCAAGCGCACCTTCTTTAACCGTTACCGGAAAAGATTCCAGTTCGCTGACCATGCATTTGGCTTATGCCGCCAACCAATCCATTGATTACGTTTATACTTTAAAGGGCGATGGCTACAAAGTTGGTTACAACCTGGTTTTAAACAACATGAACGGCGTGGTTAATGCGCAAAACAACCAGCTTACTTTAAATTGGGCCGCCAGTTTGCGCAAGCAGGAACGCGACATGAAAATGGAGCGTACTTACTCTACCGTTTTTTTAGAAGATACTGATGGTGATGTAAATGATTTGAGTCTGACCAAAGACGAAGAAAAAAACTATGCCGATAAAAAAATCCAGTGGGTTTCTTTTAAACAGCGTTTTTTCTCCAACGTTTTGATTGCGAAAGATGGCTTTACCAGTGCCGATGTAAGTGTTGCTACGGATGTGAGTTCTAACGATGTAAAGCAAATGTCGGCCAAAATGCTGTTGCCTTATTCTGGTGCCGCTGCGGCCAGTTATCCGATGGAGTTTTACTTTGGGCCGAACCAGTTTGATTTATTAAAACAACAAGGTTATCATTTAGAACGCCAGATTGATTTAGGATGGGGGCCATTAAAGTATATCAACCGTTTTGCAGTATTGCCAGTATTTGATTTTCTGAAAAACTTCAACTGGAATTACGGGCTAATTATTCTAGTTTTAACAATTTTACTGAAAGTGGTTTTGTTTCCGCTGACTTACAAATCCTACCTTTCAATGGCCAAAATGCGTGTTTTAAAGCCGGAAATGGACGAAATCAAAGGTAAAGTTGGCGAAGACAACCCAACTTTGCTGCAGCAGGAATACATGAAGCTGTATAAAAAAGCCGGCGTAAACCCGCTTGGCGGCTGTTTGCCTTTGGTGATCCAGATGCCGATCATCCTGGCTTTCTTCCGGTTTTTCCCGAATCTGTTTGAGCTGCGCGGTCAAAGCTTTTTATGGATGCACGATCTTTCGACGTACGATTCGGTGATCAACTTCCCAATGATTCCGTTTTTGAACTGGGATCACATTAGTTTAATGTGTTTGCTGATGACGATTTCAACTTTGATCCAGACTTATTTTAACAACCAAACTTCCGGCGCAACCGGACAAATGAAATACATTGGCTACATCACACCGCTTATTTTCTTTGGTGTGTTAAACAGTTATCCGGCAGGTTTAAATTATTACTACTTCTGCGCCAACATTTTAACGTTCTCGCAACAGTATTTTATCCGGTTGATGGTGGACGATAAAAAGATCCATGCGCAAATCCAGGAAAACAAAAAGAAACCTGAAGATCCGAACAAAAAGAAAAGCGGTTTTGCCGCAAAGATGGAAGAAATGATGCGCCAGCAAAGGCAAACACCTGCCATCCAAACCAAAAAGAAATAACAATTTTTAGGTGGTAAAAAGAGCATCGGGACTTTGGTTTCGATGCTTTTTTGTTTTTAATGAATTTATAATTTTAATTAATAGTTAATCTATCAATAGATTAACTATTTTAGTAGAAAATTGATAAATGACGACAGAAGGAACGAAAGAAGAAATCAAACTACAAATCGAAATTTTTAAGTTTGTACTAATTGCACTTTTAGCAACAATCGGCGGCATGATAACTTTGTTAAATATTGAAAAGTAAAGTAATATTCAGCATGTTCTCTTACTGTTGGGCACAATTATTACAGCCGTAATTTTGTTAGGTATCGTAGGATTAATTGTATACATTTATTCTTTATTAAAGAAGATTTGATTAATATGGAAACTTCAATTCAAATTGGATTATGGATAATAGTATTTTTGGTGTTTGCAATTTTTTTGTCTTTGGATATATTCTACATTAAAAAATTGATTGAAAACCGGCGGGAAAATAAATCATCCGCTAAAAAAAATACTTCAACTTCTACAACGGAGCAACGCCAAAAGATCAAATCAGAAATCCTTTTAGATTTAGAAAAAAAACTCGAAGCTTTATAAATCGAATTTGTAGTATAATTCCCTTTATATAAATTTTATTCCCACACCAATTCTTAGGTGGTAAAAGAAGTATCGGAATTTAGTTTTAGATGCTTCTTTTGTTTTTGACTCTAATTATACTTGACAACTTGACAAGCAATACCTATTTTTGAACAAACAAATTCATCTGTCATGAAAAAAATGTCTGTTGGAGAATTTAAAACTAACTTCTCTGAAGTAATAGAAAAAGTAAAAGCCGGAGAAAAAATTGCGGTAACTTTTGGGAAAAAGAAACAAGTAATTGGATACTTTATTCCGGAAAGCGGTCAAGAAAAACCAAAACGGAAACTGGGTATTTTGGAAGGAAAAGCAACTGCTGTTTTTAGCGATGATTTTAAAATGACAGAAGAAGAGTTTATTAATTTATGAGTTATCTTTTAGATACCCATACATTGATTTGGTCGATACTTGAAAGAGGGAAACTATCAGATAAAGTTAGGGAGATACTTGAAAATGTTGAAAATACTGCTTTAGTAAGTTGTGTTTCGTTTTGGGAAATCTCGATAAAATTTTCTTTAGGAAAATTGGCCCTTTCGGGATTAAAGCCAGAAGAATTAAGAGATTTATCTATTGAAACAGGATTTGAGTTAATCTCATTATCGCCGCAAGATTGTACAACTTATCATCAACTTAATACTTCTTTTCATAAAGACCCTTTCGATAAAATGTTAATTTGGCAAGCTTTGCAAAACAAATACATTTTGATAACTAAAGACACTAATATACAACAGTATGAAGCAGTTGGACTAAAAACATTTTGGTAAAGCTTCCTTTGTAACTTTTTTATTCCCACACCAAATTTTATCCGATAAAAACAGCATATTTAAACTTTAACGAAAGTTTAAATATGCACAAAACCTTACTCCTGCCTTTGTTGTGTTTTTTATTGGATGCAGCATCGGCACAAACAACCGCTAAAAAACCTTTAGACCATTCGGTTTATGATGGCTGGCAAAGCATCAGCAATGAACGCATCAGTGATGACGGCAAATGGGTTTCATATGTGATAAAGCCGCAGCAGGGCGATGCTACGTTGGTCATTTCTACCGTTAAAAACAGCAATAAAATTCAGGTTCCTCGTGCAGATACGGCAAGGATTACGGCTGATTCCAAGTATGCGGCTTTCCTGATCCGTCCGTTTTATGCTGCTATTCGAATGGCGCGCATCAAAAAGAAAAAGCAGGAAGATTTTCCGAAAGACACGCTTGGTATTATGATGCTTGGTTCAAACCAGATCACTAAAATCCCTGCCGTCCGCTCTTTTAAAATTGCCGAAAAAGCTTCTGTGCTTGCTTATCTCGCGCCCAGCGATACCTTAAAAAAACCAGTAGTTTCTGATACAACAAAAAAAGCAGTCGCCCAAACGGTTGCACCGCCAACACGCGACGGTGCCGACCTCAGCTTAAAACAATTGCTGAACGGCAAGCAACGCACTTTTAAATATGTAACCGATTATCAGTTGGATAAAAACGGAAAATATTTGGTGTTTGCAACCACAGTTCCGCGGAGAAATAAAGACGCAAAATCGGGTTTGTTTTTGTACGACGTTGAAAAAGATGTGCTAAAAACAGTAAGCAGCGGCCGTGGCAATTACCGCAATTTGGTGTTTGACGAAACCGGAAAACAATTGGCTTTTGCGGCAGAGAAAAACCCGGAAAAAGCACAGGTGAAACCATTTAAATTGTATTATTACAACACCTCAAAAGACAGTGCAGAAGTTGTAGCAGCGCCAGGTTCAGCGGGAATGCCTGAAAAATGGATGGTGAGCGGCGACGGACGGGTTTATTTCAGTAAAAACGGAAACCGGTTGTTTTTTGGCACTGCACCTATCCCGAAACCTGCGGATACCACTTTGGTGGAGTTTGAACATGCCAAATTAGACATTTGGAACTACAAAGACGATTACCTGCAGCCGCAGCAATTGCACAATTTGCAGCGCGAACTTCGCCGGAATTATCTGGCGGTAATCACGCCTTCGGAAGCAAATCATAAACTCGTTCAGTTGGCAAATCCCGGTGTTCAAGATGTTATGCTTCCCGAAAATACCGATGCCCGTTATGCTTTGGGTGTTACCGATACCGGCGCACGTGCACAAGCAGTTTGGGCTGGAAACTTGCAGGAAGCGTATCTGATAGACACGAAAACCGGCGAATACAAAAAGATCAACACGCGGTTGAAAGCACGTTACCAGATTTCTCCTGCCGGAAATTATGTGATCTGGTTTGATTCGGCCAGCCAAAACTGGTTTAGCTATGCTGTTTTTACCGGCAAAAAAACAAATTTAACGGCTGCTACCGGTACAAAAATGGGTGAAGAAGATAACGACGTGCCAGATGACCCTTCGCCTTATGGCATTGCCGGTTGGACGGGCGATGATAAAGATTTGCTGGTTTATGACCGTTATGATGTTTGGAAAATTGATCCGGCAAACGGACAAGCAAGCAATTTAACCAACGGTTTTGGCCGGAAAAACAAATTAATTTTTCGTTATCCAACACCAACAAACCGAAGGATGAATGTGGCAGGAAATGAAGAGGAAAAAGCCATCCCAACCAAAAAACCTTTGCTATTTGTAGTTCAGAATGAAGAAAACAAACAATGGGGAATTTATAAAAAAGCATTCGCCGGCAATAAAACGCCTGAGAAAATTTTGATGGAGCCTTACAGTTTCGGCACTTTGCAAAAAGCCAAAAACAGCGACGCTTACATTTATACCAAAGCAAACTATCAGCATTCTCCGGATTTGTATGTTTCCACCGATTTGAAAAAAGAAGTGAAACTAAGCGCAATCAATCCGCAGCAAAGCCAGTACAATTGGGGAACGGCAGAATTGGTCAATTGGACCACGCCAAAAGGTTATCCATCCAAAGGGATTTTGTACAAACCGGAGAATTTCGACCCGCAAAAGAAGTATCCGATGCTGGTTTATTTTTACGAAAAATTGTCGGAAGGTTTGTACAGTTACGTTCCGCCTGCGCCAACGCCTTCCCGTTTGCCAATTTCGTTTTTTGTAAGCAACGGTTATTTGGTTTTTACACCGGACATCAGTTACGAAAGAGGCCAGCCCGGCGCTTCTGCAGTTGAATTTATCAATTCGGGTGTGGAAAATTTAAAGAAAAATCCCTGGGTTGATGGCGCGCATATCGGCGTCCAGGGACAAAGCTGGGGCGGTTACCAGGTTGCTTTTCTCATCACCCAAACCAATATGTATGCTGCGGCTTGGGCCGGTGCACCGGTTGCCAACATGACTTCGGCTTATGGTGGTATCCGTTGGGAAAGCGGCATTACGCGCGAAGGTCAGTACGAAAAAGGACAAAGCCGAATCGGTGGCAATTTATGGGACAGCACACAATTGTACATCCGCAATTCGCCTTTGTTCCAGTTGCCAAAAGTGAAAACGCCGGTGGTCATCATGTCTAATGATGCAGATGGCGCCGTTCCATGGTATCAGGGCATCGAAATGTTTACCGCTTTACGAAGGCTAAACAAACCCGTTTGGCTGCTGCAATACAACAACGAAGCGCACAATTTGGTGCTGCGGCAAAACCGGAAAGATATTTCTATCCGCGAGCAACAATTTTTTGACCATTTTTTAAAAGGCGCGCCCATGCCGGTTTGGATGGCCAGCGGCGTTCCGGCAGTGGACAAAGGAAAAGAATGGGGATTTGAATTAACAAAGTAACCTTTTTCCGAAACAAAGCATATAAACCCGGCAGGAAAATTAATCCGGCCGGGTTTTTTGGCGTTTGAATTTTACCTTTACATCCACTGCTATTTTCAAGAATAAACAGAAACATCATATGAAGCAACAATACGATCTGCTGGTAGTGATTCCGGTTGGGCCAAACTGCAAAATCCCTTTTATTGCAGATACGCTCAACAGCATCATCCACTACTGTTTGTGCCCTTACAAAATCATTTTAATTGATGATTCGAAGAAAGATTACGGCGCGCAGCTCAAGCAAAATTACCCGGATATTGATGTGATTATCAACCAGCAGCGGTTTGGTTTATTGGGCGGATTGTACATCACGTTGAGCCATGCTTTTGCTTATGCGTTGGACAATTACCAGTTTAAAGTTTTGCTGCGGATGGATACGGATGCTTTGATTACCGGCTATAATCCGCAAGCAGAAGCGATTGAACTATTCGCAAAAAACCCTAAAATTGGCATCGCCGGTTTTGTAAAAAGAGGAAAAGAACCACGGGATTTTGCAGGAAATGCGGTAGAAAATTATTGGCCAATGCACCAAATTACCACTTACGCTTTGACTTGGCGCTTTTTATCAAAACCAAAAGCAAACCTGGCTTTGCGCAAATTGGTGATCAAAGCTTTGTTGAACGGTTATGCCATGGGCGAAAACATTTTTGGTGGTGCATACATCGTAAGCGAACTTTTTTTACAGAAATTGCGCGAAGCCAATATGTTGCCGGATTACGGTATCCGGAAAATTTATTTAGAAGAAGACCATATTTTTGGTTTACTCACCAAAGCTGTGGATTTTGAACTGGGTGATCTGGAAAGCGGCAATTTACCGTTTGGTGTTTCCTGGAGGAGTTTGCCAACCTCGCCGGAAGAACTGTACAAACGAGGGAAAAAAATCATCCATTCCACAAAAATTTACAAAGATTTGAACGAGGCAGATATACGCCAATTTTTTAGGGATAAAAGAAGCATCCGTGCTGAAGATGAATTTTCGCCGGAAATAAAAGCATAAGCAGACACTAATTTTTTGCCGATAAAAGAAGCATTGCAGTTGTTTTTGAAAGAAGCACAAAAGCTAACGGTGCATTTTTTCAAAAAATAAAAAATAAGCAGACACTAATTTTTTGCTGATAAAAGAAGAATTATAGTTTTTTTATTTTCGTTTTTGGGCTAAAGCCTCGTGCCTGTTTTTCATTTCCCCGGCCTTTAGGCCGGGGGAAACCAAAGCTGCGAAGTTGGCTTTAGCCAAAACCTTTTAAACCGGATTTTTAATAGCAGAAACGAAAATTGGATAATTACCGTTATTTGCACAGCCAAAATTTATTTACAAAATTTTAATTTTTCATACGCGTTCTTCTTCCTATTCACACCAAAAAATAAATGAATTTCATCAAACATAAACTGCTCTTTTTACCGCTCATTTTTATGCTGCTAAACGAAGCATCGGCACAAAGAAAAGTGGATTATACCCGATTGGTTGACCCTTTTATCGGCACCGGCGGCCACGGCCACACCTATCCCGGCGCGGTTGTGCCTTTCGGGATGGTGCAGTTAAGTCCGGATACCAGGCTGGAAGGTTGGGACGGAAGTTCGGGCTATTACTATACCGATTCGCTGGTTTATGGCTTCTCGCACACACACTTGAGCGGGACCGGCGTTCCTGATTATTGCGATGTTTTGTTTATGCCAACCACCGGCAAACCGCAGTTAAGCAACAAAGATTATCGCTCCGCTTTTCAGAAAAAAAACGAAAATGCTGCTCCCGGTTATTACACCACCACCTTAGATAAGTACAATATTACAGTAGAGCTGACCGCAACTACGCGCGTTGGCGTGCACCGTTACACTTTTCCATCAACAAAAGAAGCCAACATCATTATTGATTTGCAGCACCGCGATTCGGTTTTAGATTCCTGGATTGAAATGCTAAACGATCATGAAATACGCGGTTTTCGCCGCTCTTCTTCCTGGGCAAAAGACCAATCGGTTTACTTCTACGCCAAGTTTTCCAAGCCTTTTAAAACTTACGGTATTGCACAAAACGACCAGATCAAAGAAGGCGAAAAAAAGCTGCAAGGCAAGAACATCAAAATGTTTATCCAATTTGATAACCCGGGTGAGGTAATTGCCAAAGTTGGTATTTCTTCGGTCAGTGCTGATGGTGCTTTAAAAAATTTAGATGCCGAAGTACCCGATTTCGACTTTAAAAAAGTAATGCGCAATGCAAAAGATACCTGGCAGGCAGCGCTTTCCAAAATTCAGGTGGAAGGCGGCGCGCCTGTAATGCCGCCAGTTCAGCAAAACAACATGGGTTTCGGAGGTTTTGCAGGAAGGCCGCAACCTCGAACCCGAACATTGGATTATGCCCGCATCAAACAAACTATTTTTTACACGGCTTTGTACCATTGTATGCTGGCGCCCAATATTTATAACGATGTGGACGGGCAATACCGCGGTATGGACCAGCAAATCCACAAAGCAGAAGGTTTTAATTATTACACCGTTTTTTCTTTGTGGGACACGTACCGCGCCGAGCATCCGTTGCTTCTTTTAATAGATAAAAAACGCACGCTTGATTTTATAAAAAGCTTTATGGCGATGAACGAGCAAGGCGGTTTGCTGCCCATTTGGCCTTTGGCTTCCAACGAAACTTATTGTATGATCGGCAACCATTCCATCCCGGTTATGGTAGATGCTTATGCTAAAGGTTTGCGCGGTTTTGATGCCGAAAAAGCATTTAAAATGATGAAAGATGCGGTCAACCGAAACCAGTTCGGGCTGGATTCGTACCGGAAAAATGGTTTGGTTTTGGCGGAAGATGAGAACGAATCGGTTTCCAAAACATTGGAATATGCTTACGATGACTGGTGCATCGCGCAACTGGCCAAAATGTTAAAACACGATCAGGATTATGCCGAATACATCCAGCGCGCCCAAAACTGGAAGAACGTGTACAACAATCAAACTGGTTTCGTGCAAACGCGTACCAACGGAACCTGGCTTGCTCCTTTTAAACCTTCGGACGTGGACAACAACTTCACCGAAGGAAACGCTTGGCAGTTTTCGTTTTTTATGCCGCAGGATGTAAATGGTTTAACGGCGATGCTGGGCGGAAAAGAAAACCTGGAAAATAAACTGGATGCTTTGTTTTCTGCAAATTCCGAAATGACGGGCAGAAGCTTGCCGGATATCACCGGGACAATTGGCCAATACGTTCACGGAAACGAGCCGAGCCACCACATTGCTTACTTGTACAACTTTACCGATGACCCTTACAAAACACAGTATTATTTGAACAAGATCATGAACACCTTGTACAAAGCTGCGCCGGATGGTTTGGCCGGAAATGAAGATTGCGGACAAATGAGTGCCTGGTACGTGATGAATGCGTTGGGTTTGTACAACATTGCGCCCGGCCAAAACAACTTCCAGATTGGGATGCCGGTTTTTGATAAAGCCACGATCAACCTCGAAAACGGTAAAAAGTTTATCATCAATTCTTCTGGCAACGCCACCAACAGTTTTTATTTGCAAGGCATGCAACTGAACGGAAAGCCTTACAACAAGCTGTTTTTACCGTATGAAAATTTAGCCAACGGCGGAAACTGGGATGTTTTTATTGGAAAACTACCGAACAAGTTGTACATGGCCGATCTGGAAAAACCGGTTTCGGCCATTACCGATCATTTGATTACCGTAAACCCTTATCTCATTGCGCCTTCCAAAACGTTTACCAAACCGATGACGGTTTCGGCGGCTTCGGCACAGGACAGTGTTAAAATTTTTTATACTTTGGATGGCAGCACGCCGACTTTGCAATCGAAAGAATATGTTAGCCCGATCAATATCAGCAACACCACAACCATCAAAATTATTGCTGCTAAAAACAGTATCGCAAGCAAAGTGGTAAGTGGCACTTTCACCAAAGTTAAAGAAGACGTCAAAGCTGTTTTACCGGCAAAAACTTCGGCAGCCGAACAAAAGCTAAAGTAATCAGTATAAATATCGCTACAGTATTTTGCAAAAGCTGGTAATTTGGCTTAATTGCTTACGTTTGTACACCTCGAAATACTTCGTTTATTTATGTTTTTAAGCTTAAAAAATCCGGTTCTACGATACTTCGTTTACCTGGTATATTTTATCATCATCCTTTTTTGTGCGGTTGAGCTAAACTTTTTGTGGCTGTTCGGCCATTCGCCAAATACGGAAGATATTAAAAACCCAACTTTGTCTATCGCTTCGGATGTTTATACGGCCGACGGAAAACTGATCGGGCGGTATTACAAGGAAAACCGTTCGCCGGTTGATTTTCAAAAGATTTCGCCCAACCTCATCCACGCTTTGGTTGCCACAGAAGATACGCGTTTTTACCAGCATCACGGCGTTGATTTTTATGGTTTGTTTAGCAGTATGGTTTCTACGGCGACCGGCGACCGGCGCGGTGCTAGTACCATTACCCAGCAGTTGGCCAAGAATTTGTTTCAGACCCGAAAAAAGAAATACCAGGGGCCGATTTCGTATGTGCCGGTTTTGCGGACAATTGCTTATAAATTTAAAGAATGGCTGACGGCGTTTAAGATCGAGCGCAGCTACAGCAAAAACCAAATCCTCACTTTGTATTTCAACACGGTTCCGTTCGGCAACAATTCTTTTGGCATAAAAACAGCATCGCTTAAATATTTCAACAAAAACCCGGACCAAGTTAATCCTGCCGAAGCGGCTACTTTGATTGGCATGTTGAAAGCGACTTCAACCTATAATCCCATCAAAAACCCGGAAAAATCAAAGGAACGTAGGAACGTAGTTTTGTCGCAGATGGAGAAATACGGTTACATCACCAAAGCGGATTATGCGAATTATAGCGCAAGCCCGGTTCAATTGGATTTAAGTTATGTGGAAAACGAAGCGCAAGGTGATTCGTACATCCGCACGGCAGTGGACAAATGGCTGGAAAAATGGTGCGATGACAACGATTACGATCTGTATGCCGATGGTTTGAAAATTTATACAACGATTGATTCACGTTTGCAAGGTTACGCCGAAGAAGCCGTTGCCGATAAAATGAAAGCTTTGCAAAAACGTTTTCAAGGTGTTTGGGGGAAAGAAAACCCGTGGCGGACTTTGGATGGCAAAGAAATCCTGGATTTTCCGCAACGTGCCGTGCAGCGTTTGCCAATCTACAATCTGCTGGAAAAGAAGTACAAAAATAACCAGGATTCTGTTGATGCTTATTTTAACCGTAAAAAACGGATGCAGGTTTTTACCTGGAAAGGCGATCAGGACACAACTTTCTCTACCTACGATTCCATCAAATACTACGCTCGTTTGTTAAATACCGGTATGATGACGATCGAACCTTCGACCGGGAAAATTAAGGTTTGGGTGGGCGGCATCAACCATCAGTATTTTAAATACGACCACGTAAACCAGGCCAAACGCCAGGCCGGTTCTACTTTTAAACCGTTTGCTTATTGCGCTGCGTTGGACAACGGAATGACGCCTTGCGATAAGTTTACCGACAAGCCCGTTTCCATCAAATACATCAATAATGAAGGCAAGCCAGATGTTTGGGAACCTAAAAATGCCAGTTTTAGTTTTTCGTACCAGGAAATGAGTTTACGCTGGGCGATGGGCAAATCGGTCAACTCGATTACAGCGCAAGTAACCGAAAAAGTAGGTTGGGACAAAGTGGTAGAATATGCACACAAATGCGGGATTGACAGCCGTTTAGAATCCGTTCCTTCCGTTTCTTTGGGTTCCAACGATGTTTCTGTTTATGAAATGGTACGCGCTTACAGTACTTTTTTAAACAAGGGGAACCGGATTGACCCAATTTTGGTGGCAAAAATCACGGACAATAAAGGCAATATCATTGCCGAATTCAAACCAAAAACGACTTCCGTTTTAAGTGAAGAAACGGCTTGGCTAATGTTGTATATGTTTCGCGGCGGGATGGAAGAACCGGGCGGAACTTCGCAGGCTTTGTGGGAATATCCAGATTTGTGGAAAGGCGGCAATAACCAGATTGGCGGCAAAACCGGCACATCTTCCGGCTATGCGGATGGTTGGTACATGGGCATCACCAAAGATTTGGTTACCGGGATTTGGGTTGGTGCCGATGAACGGAGCGTCCACTTTAAAACTTCGCAAACGGGCGAAGGCTCGCGCACGGCCTTGCCTATTTTTGGTGAATTTATGGAAAAAGTTTACGACGACCCGAAATCCGGTTATACGCGCGGCCCATTTCCAAAACCTTGGAGCAAGATCAGCAAAGAATACAACTGCCCAACGCCAAGGATTAAGGTGGACACCACACGCACAGACAGTATTGCTGCGCCAATTGTAGATACCACTTCGGTTACCGAGCCGGCCATCAACCCATAATAATTTTTTGCAAATCGAACTTGAGGTTTAATAATTGGTCTAAATCTGCGTTATCTTAACTGAGGCAAAAAATATACTCCTAAAAGAAGCATTTAATTTTATCCAGGTTTGTCAATATGGAAAAAACCAAACTTACCCGCTACCCATTTAAAAAGTTGTTTTGTACGTTGTGCTGTGTTTTCGGCATACTGTTTTTACTGCCTAAAAATTCGGATGCGCAGTACTTCGGACAAAATAAAGTCCGCTACAAAAACCTCAAATTTAAAGTTTACAAAACCCCGCATTTCGAAATTTATTATTACCTGAAAAACGATAGCGTAATCAAACGTTTTGCACAGGAAAGTGAACTTTGGTACACCATCCATCAGCAGGTTTTTCAGGATACTTTCCGGAAAGCCAACCCGATTATTTTGTATGCCGATCATCCTGATTTTGAACAAACTACAGCGATACAAGGTGAAATTGGCGTAGGAACAGGCGGTGTAACCGAAGGCTTAAAAAACCGTGTGGTGATGCCGCTGATGGAAACCAGCCAAACCACGCGCCACGTAATCGGCCACGAACTGGTTCACGCATTTCAATACCATACGCTGCTCGACAATAACCGGGCGCAGGGCGATGTAAGCAGCATCAATAATTTGCCGTTGTGGATGATTGAAGGGATGGCAGAATACCTTTCGCTGGGCAAAAAAGACGCTTACACGGCCATGTGGATGCGCGATGCTTACCTCAACAAAGATATTCCGACGCTTAAAGATTTAACCACCAGCAGCAAATACTTCCCGTACCGTTATGGCGAGGCTTTTTGGTCGTTTGTCGGGTCAACTTATGGCGACTCCGTAATTGTGCCTTTTTTCAAAAACACGGCACATTTTGGTTTGGATTATGGCATCCGCAGAACATTTGGTTACGATGAAAAAACGCTTTCAAACTTGTGGAAAAATTCCATTGAAGCAACCTACAAACCCTATTTAAAAGATACGTTGCAAGTTCCAGTTGGCTTAAAAGTGATTGATGATAAAAACAGCGGGAAGATGAATGTGGCACCGGCGATCAGTCCGGATGGAAAATACATTGCTTTCCTTTCCGAAAAAAACCTGTTCAGCATTGATCTTTATCTCGCTGATGCCAAAACTGGGCGCATCTTACGAAAGCTGACGAGCAAGGTCTCGAACACGCACATTGATGAATTTAACTTTATCGAATCGGCTGGAACTTGGTCGCCGGATAGCAAGCGTTTTGCTTTCAGCGTTTTTAACGAAGGCCGAAACAAGCTCGTGATTGTTGATGTAAACAGCGGTCGTGTACTGGAAGAAACCTCCATGAAAAAGGCCAAGCAGTTTAGTAATTTAAGCTGGTCGCCAAATGGTAATGACATTGTTTTCAACGCTTTGGCCGAAGGGCAAAGCGATTTGTACCTGTACAATATCCCCACAAAAACAGTAACACAGCTCACCAACGATAAATACACCGATTACCAGCCCAGCTTTTCGCACGATGGCAAAAAAATTGTTTTCACCAGTGACCGGACGACTTACGACCAATCTTTAGCACAAACCATTCCGTTTAATTTGGCGGTTTATGATCTTGCTACAAAAACAACAACCGACATTCCAATTTTTAACGGAGCCAACAATTTAAACCCGGCTTTTTCTGCGGATGACAAGTCTATCTACTTTTTAAGCAACCGCGATGGTTTCCGCAATATGTACCGCTACAATTTAAGCAGCGCAACCACTGAGCAGATGACGAACTTGTTTACGGGAATTTCCGGGATCACCGAGTTCTCGCCTGCTTTGAGCTTATCGGCTAATAACGATGTGGTTTACTCCTATTATCGCGCCCAGAAATACACCATTTACAATGCAAAAGTTGCTGATTTTAAACCTGTTGCAGTAGAAAACCAGGCTATCAATTTTGACGCTGCCTTGTTGCCGCCGCCAAAATCTGTCGGTGTTGATTTGATCAATACCAACCTGAACAATTTTTTGGCCTATCAAAAAATCCCGACGGATTCTATCCATAATATCCCTTTTAAACCACAATTTAAACTGGATTACCTGGCCAGCAGCGGTGTTGGTGCAGGTGTGAGCCGATATGGTGCCGGTTTGGCCAGTGGTATCCAAGGTTTGTTCAGTGATATTATTGGCCGAAACCAAATTTATGCTGGTGCTGCCGTAAATGGCCAAATTTATGATTTTGGTGCGCAACTGGCCTACATCAACCAGCAAGGCCGCTGGAACTTTGGCGTAAGTGCTTCGCATATCCCATTCCAATATGCAACCTACCAGGAAGGCATCACCAACATCAGCCAAAACAACAAACCCGTTAGCGTTTACGAATCCCGATACGATATTACGCGCACTTTTCAGGATGCGTTGCAGGTTTTTACTTCATACCCTTTTTCTAAAGTTACCCGGATTGAGTTTGGCACAGGTGCCTCCCAATATTATTACCGGGTAGATCGCTACAGCACGTATTACAACTACGTAACAACCAACAACAATCTCCAAATAACCAATGGTTTATATTCGGAACATGAAAAAATCTCACGTGCGCAATATTTGAGCGAGACCGGTTATGATTTAATGCCTTTTTCGCTTTTCCAATTAAATACGGCTTTGGTTGGCGATAATTCTTACTTCGGGGTTGCCTCGCCGTTGGAAGGTTACCGTTACCGGATTGGGATTGAAGGCAACGTGGGCAGTTTTAAATTTTTAGCGCCAACGATAGATTTGCGGAAATACGTACGCACCAAACCCGTAACATTTGCCGGCCGCATTTATGGCTACGGCCGTTTTGGCGATAACAGCCAGGCGCTTTTCCCGCTGTTTATCGGTTATCCATATTTAATCAGGGGTTACGAAGCCAACAGTTTTTACAACAACAACGCCAGGAACAAAGGCAATTTTACGATTGACCAGTTGCAGGGAAGCCGCACTGCCGTGGCCAATTTTGAAGTACGCCTACCTTTCACCGGCCCGGAAAAACTGTCGCAGATCAAATCCAAATTCCTGTTTACCGAACTGAATTTTTTCTTTGATGCCGGACTAGCCTGGAACGCCGGTGATAAAATTGCTTTCAAAAAAGAACCAGATGCCAACCAATATTTAACGGATTCCAGCGGAAACCCGGTTTACAGCCGCTTTGGCCAGTTGGTTTATCCAAGCGGATATAACCGTGTTCCGGCTTTTTCCACCGGTATTTCTTTGCGGGTAAATATTTTTGGTGCTTTTGTGTTGGAACCCTATCTGGCCATTCCTTTCCAACGGACGGACGTACAAAAACCGGTGTTAGGTTTAACTTTTGCCCCTGGCTGGTAATGCTTCTTTTACCCTATAAAAATTGAGAATATAACCAATTTTTATAGGGTAAAAGAAGCATTGTCATTAATCCTAAATATATCGAAGGATTTTACATAATTTGAAACAGGTTATCAAAATACAAGGATAAGTTTAAACATTCCGATGTGTTGCCGACAGCAAAGTTTTAGTGCTTTATTAACCCATATCTCAAAATAAGTTTCTTTGAAATGTTTAATTTTGTAAATGGAACTTTCACAAATTGTTAAGATCAAAGCAGAGAAAAACCTCCTCTCAAAAGCAGATTCCGGACAATTTAAAGTTGCTGCAATAGGTGAAGGCAAGTGTACGCTTGCATCTTATAACCGCAGAGACTTTTACAAGATCACTTTAGTTACTAAATGTAACAGCACGCTGGATTATGCCAATCGGAGTATTGAAGTTAAAAGACCGGCATTGGTATTTACCAATCCGTTGGTGCCTTATTTTTGGCAAGGTGAAACCAGTGAAGAAGGATCGGCCGGGTATTTTTGTGTTTTTACAGATGATTTTCTTCATACAACCAACCACCAGGAAAGCCTGCAAGACTCTTTATTATTTAAAGCCGGAGGAGAACCGGTGTATTTTCTAAACGATAAACAGGTAAATTATCTCTGTAGCCTGTTTAGCCGGATGAGAGAAGAAGTAGACAGCAAATATGTTTATAAGAATGATTTGATGCGCAGTCACATAAACTTGATTTTGCATGAAGCCATTATGATGCAACCGGCTATTGCCTATTTTACACCTCCTAAAGCAGCATCACGCCTGGCCAATCTTTTCCTTTCCCTCTTAAATAAACAGTTTCCGGTAGATCTGCCCTTGCAAACAATAAAACTTAAAAAAGCAGGCGATTATGCCGATCAGTTAGCGGTACATGTAAATTATTTAAACGCTGCCGTTCAGGAGGCGACCGGAAAAGCAACAACGGCACACATCAATGAAAAACTGATTTCCGAAGCTAAATCGCTGTTAACTTTTACCGACTATAACGTTGCAGAAATTTCTTATAGCCTTGGGTTTGAATACCCATCCTACTTCAACAACTTTTTTAAAAAACATACTGGCATTACGCCATTGTCTTTAAGAAAATTACTTTGAAAAGTATAATTATTGCTTTGAAACTTGTAATTATCTACCCTTTAGTTCTTTTACTTTTGCTTCTAATTAAAAACATGAAATATGATACAAGCAAAAGGATACGCTGCCCAAAGTGCAGAAACAGATTTAGCACCCTGGAATTTTGAACGAAGAGAAATTGGTCCACATGACGTGCTGATAGAAATTGCCTATTGTGGGGTTTGCCATACTGATCTCCATCAAATCAAAAATGAGTGGTTTCCGGGTGTGTTTCCGATGGTGCCGGGCCACGAAATTGTAGGTAAAATCACTCAAATAGGATTACACGTAAAGAAGTTTAAAACCGGGGATTTGGGTGGCGTAGGAGTTATGGTAGATTCTTGTATGGAATGTGACGACTGCAAAAACCACCAGGAACAGTTTTGCCAAGTGAGTGCCGTACAAACTTATAATAGTACCGGGCACGATGGATTGCCAACTTATGGCGGCTATTCAAATAATATCATCGTTCGCGAAGAATTTGTTCATCATATTTCAGATAAATTAAACCTGGCTGGTGTGGCGCCTTTACTTTGTGCCGGCATCACCACTTATTCCCCTTTGCGCAAATGGAAGGTTGGCAAAGGGCATAAACTGGCTATTGTTGGTTTGGGCGGATTAGGGCATATGGGCGTTAAGTTTGGCGTTGCCTTTGGCGCAGAAGTTACCATACTAAGCACTTCTGAATCTAAAAGGGAAGCTGCCAAAGCTTTGGGCGCGCACCACTTTGTAGTTACAAAAAATGCAGATGAATTGGCCGCAGTAAAAGGCACATTTGATTTTATACTGGATACTGTTGCCGCCAACCATGATATTAATCTTTATTTGCCCCTGCTGCATACAAACGGAACTTTTATAACGGTAGGTATGCCGGTAGAACCATTTCAAGTTCCTTCATTTTCACTGTCGGGAGGCAATAAAACTGTTACCGGATCAGGCGCGGGCGGCCTGGCCGAAACTCAGGAAATGCTCGATTTTTGTGTAGAACACGACATCACATCAGATATAGAACTGATCGACATCAAAGATATCCATCCGGCTTTTGAACGTATGGTAAAAGGAGATGTACGCTACAGGTTTGTTATAGATATGGCTACTTTAAAATAGCGTTGGTTAGACACTTTAGTTAAGTTGGTATCCGGTAACCTATAAATATAAACTTAATGACTTTCAACTTAAACCAAGTAAGGTAATTTACTTAGTTTAAGTTGGATTTTTTACCATTAAATTCGAAAGTAAAAAATAAATTAAAAACGCTGTATTTCCGAAGGCATTGGCGTACCGGGAAACTCCGGGCTTGAAGGATAACTTGGGTTTTCTGCGGGGAAACGATCCGGAGCAGGAAAATCCGGCGAACGAAAAGGTGTTGGGTCTTCCTGCGGGATTTCCGGCCTTGGGCTTTCCGGCGGTGCTTGTTCAGGTGAAGTTTCCGGGTCTGGCCCTGCGTTGTAAATTGATTTTGTGCTCATGGTGATGCTTCTTTTATCGGCATAAATTTAACTTGCAGAAGCGTTAAATGTTTTAATCATGGGAGATTTGCCCATCTTTACAAAACAATCCAATTCTCAGCTTTTGAACATCAAACAACAACTCCACCAGCTTTGTGCCGAACAAATCCAACAACGTATTGCCGATGCCGAAACCGCCATTGCCGAAGCCCGAAAAGCATCCGAAAACGATACCAAAAGCAGTGCCGGCGATAAATATGAAACCGGCCGCGCCATGATGCAGCAGGAAATAGACCTCAACTCGCGGCAATTATTGGAAGCACGGAAAATGCAGGCGCAATTGCAGCAAATCAATTTCGATACAAATCACCAATTTGCACAAGCAGGCAGTTTGGCAGAAACTGACCATGGCGATTTTTATCTGGCCGTTAGTGCCGGTGCTTTGCTGATCGGTACCAAACGTTATTATGCTGTTTCTGTGGCTTCACCGATTGGTTTGGCGTTAAAAGGCAAAAAAGCCGGAGATAGTTTTACGTTGAATGGAAAAGTGTTTCAGGTTTTAAAGGTTTTGTAGGACACTGATTTTTAGGTGGTAAAAGAAGTATTATCAGAATGGTTTATTAACTTAGTGAATCAAAACTATCAAACATGTTGTACGGACAAATAAGTATAGACCCGGAAATTATGAGTGGCGCGCCTGTTTTTGCCGGGACGAGGGTTCCTATTCAAAACCTTTTTGATTATTTAGAAAACGGTGAAGACCTTGACGAATTTCTGGACGATTTTCCATCGGTAACAAAGGAAATAGCTTTGGCAGTTTTGGAGATGGCAAAACTATCGATCACAACAGAAAAAGTACTTCATGAAAATTTTGCTTGACGAAAGTTTGCCCCGAAAATTGAAATATGATTTCGGCGAAGAACATGAAGTTAGGACGGTAAGAGACATGCTTTGGTTAGGAAAAAAGAATGGCGAATTGTTAAAGCTGATGACAGATAACAACTTTGAACTATTTATAACCGTTGACAGAAATTTGCCTTATCAACAGAATTTACAAAGGCTTCCGCTAACGATTATTGTTTTACGTGCTAAAAATAACACACGACAAACGTTAAAAATACTTGTTCCAAAAATCTTTCTACGTGTCTCGGAAGGTAATTTGCAAAATGTTATAGAAGTATCTTAAATTGTGGTTATACAAGCTTGGTAGGATACTAATTTTTAGGTGGTAAAAGAAGCATTATCAGAATAAAATGAAAATAAATAAATTTAAAAATCACTCTTTTCATGACTCACAAATAATAGAAGTAAAAGAAAATTCTACTGACCAAACTTTTGATTTTTTACTAAATTATCCTGCAAACTGGGATAATAACATCTTTGAAAACAAGATTCTAAGATTCAGGAATATTACCAAATACAAGTTAGAGGAATTACCTTTTGTTGGCCCTCGTACAATTTTAGAAATAATAGATTTAGTTGTTCCAGCAACAATGGATGATGACCAAGATATATTTGGATTAACAAAAAGTAAAATTGAAATAATTACCAATGCAGGAAACAGGATAATTGAATTTTCGGAATGTGAATTATTAAAAGTTTAAGAAAAATTCTCTACACCCTCTACTTCCGCTTAGCCTTTTCCCAAGCCGCGCTTTGCGCGCCAAATAAATATCTAAATATTCCTGCAATAACGGCATAGTTCATCATGCCAAAATAATAGGGGATAAACAAAGCTTTAATTTTGATTTGTCGCTTTTCTAAAATCCAACCCAATAAAGCGGCTGCATAAAATAGGATTTGGGCAGCTAAAAGAAGCTGATAAATGAACAAGTGTGTTTGTGTAACAATCAAAATATTAAAAACGAAAATCGCAAGCATCAAAAAAGGTACAACTGTCCAACGTAAAACGCGGTGGCTGATGTATTGAAACGATAACAGCGGCTGCTGAAACGGCAACAGCAAACTTTTTAGCCAGATGATGGATTGTAAACCACCGGCCGCAATCCTGATCTTGCGCTTTAATTCCTCTTTGATGTTAGCCGAAGAAGTTTCGGTGGCATAGGCTTCCGGTTCGTAAACTATGCGGTAACCTTTTTTGGCGATGAGCATCGAGATCATAAAATCATCAATGATCGCATTTGGATGAACGGATTCGTACAATGCTGTTTTTACACTAAATAATTCCCCGGCGGCACCAACAACCGAATTCAGTTCAGAAT
>NZ_CALMAT010000049.1 GCF_937859865.1 uncultured Mucilaginibacter sp. | reverse complement strand
ATGCTTCTTTTATCGCCTAAAATTTATTGTTCTTGTTGAAAGAGGATTTTTCCCTTCGGTCGAAATGACAGCGGCAATCGCAAACGAATAATTTTGTGGGAGAAAAAACTAAATCCCTAAAGCTTCACAAGCTTTTTCGGCAGCCAGTTTTTCGGCAGTTTTTTTGTTAAATTCCTTACCGCTGCCAAAAATTTCGCCATCAATACAAGCCTGCACGGTAAACAGTTTGGTGCTTTCGCCTTGCTGATTGGTAATCAACTCAAAACTAATGTCTTTACTATGGCGTTGGCACCATTCAATCAGTTTGCTTTTAAAATTGGTTTCCGTATTTTCTAATTTATGGATATCAATATGCGATTTGATAATCCGGTTTTCCAGAAAATTTTTGGTGAAATTGTAGCCTTTATCCAAATAAACGGCACCAATTAAAGCTTCAAAAGCATCGCCCAGCAAAGAACTTTGCCGGCTGGTATTGATTACACGGTTGTCAAATTCAACCAATTGTTCAAAACCCAATTTTCGGCCTAATTGATTTAGGTTGATGCGGCTTACGATTTTAGAACGCAGTTCCGTCAAAAACCCTTCATCTTCATAAGGGTACATTTTGAAAAGGATTTCGGCTACAACCGAACCAAGCACGGCATCGCCCAAAAACTCCAGCCTTTCGTTGCTGTTTTTGACGCCCTTTTTTACAACTTGCGCTACTGATTTGTGCCGAAAAGCCAAACGGTAAAGCATCAGATTGCCGGGCACAAAGCCAAGCAGGTTTTTTAACAGCTTAACGTATTTTCTGTCGGGAGATAAGTAAAGCTTGTAAAACCTTAAAATCCGCATCAAATACTATTCTTCGTATTTTTTGAAAATTACAGAAGCATTGTGCCCGCCAAAACCGAAAGTGTTGCTCAATGCAGTGCGTACCGTCCGTTTTTGAGGTTTGTTAAAAGTGAAGTTTAACTGAGGGTCAAACTCCGGGTCGTCTGTAAAATGATTAATCGTAGGCGGAACGATGTCGTTTTTGATAGCCAAAACAGAAGCAATGGCTTCGATAGCGCCTGCCGCACCAAGCAAATGGCCGGTCATGGATTTGGTAGAACTGATGTTTAGTTTGTAGGCATCATCCCCAAATAAACTAACGATAGCTTTGGTTTCGCTGATATCGCCAAGCGGCGTAGAAGTTCCGTGGACATTGATATAATCAATATCGCTGGTGGTTAAACCGGCATCCCGCAGTGCATTGCCCATTACCAAACGTGCGCCCAAACCTTCCGGGTGCGGTGCGGTAATGTGGTTTGCATCGGCGCTCATGCCGCCGCCAACCATTTCGGCATAAATTTTGGCCCCGCGTGCTTTTGCATGTTCCAAACTTTCCAGGATAATTGCCCCTGAACCTTCGCCGGCAACAAAACCATCACGGTCTTTATCAAAAGGGCGGGAAGCTGTTTTCGGGTCATCATTTCGGGTTGATAAAGCGTGCATGGCATTAAACCCGCCCATGCCGGCTTCATTAATAATCGCTTCTGATCCACCGGAAATAATCACATCGGCCACACCCAAACGAAGATAATTGAAAGAATCAATTAAAGCATTAGTGCCCGAAGCACAGGCAGAAACAGTAGAAAAGTTGGGGCCGCGCAAACCATATTTAATAGAAATGTGGCCTGGCGCAATGTCCAAGATCATTTTTGGGATAAAGTAAGGGTTGTAACGCGGCGTACCATCACCTTTGGCAAAGTTAGATACTTCATCCAAAAAAGTTTTTAAGCCACCAATCCCTGCTCCCCAGATTACGCCAATACGATTGGTGTCCAAGTTTGGAAAATCCAAATTTGCATCACGCACGGCTTCATCAACCGAAACCATGGCGTAATGCACAAAAGGGTCCATTTTGCGTGCTTCTTTACGGCCAAAAATTTCTTCGGCAGAAAAGTTTTTTATTTCGCAGGCAAACTTTGTCTTAAATTTTGTGGTGTCGAAACTTTTGATGAAGTCAGCCCCACTTATTCCATTGATCAGCGCGCCCCAATAATCCGGGACGTTGTTACCAATTGGAGTAAGTGCGCCCAAACCGGTTACAACTACTCTTTTTAGCTCCATTTATTTAGCAAAAAGCGCTATTATTTAACGTTTTTTTCCAGATAAGCGATGGCCTGGCCAACGGTGCCGATAGTTTCTGCCTGGTCATCAGGGATAGCTACATTAAATTCTTTTTCAAATTCCATGATCAGTTCTACAGTATCTAAAGAATCTGCACCTAAATCATTCGTGAAACTTGCTTCTGGTGTAACTTCGTTCTCGTCAACACCTAATTTTTCTACGATAATTGCTTTTACTCTGGAAGCGATATCAGACATAGTCTTTTAATTTTTTGGGTTAAATAAATCTGTGCAAAGAAAAATAAATTAAATCAAATATCAAACCGCAATAAAATTTTGATCGGCTTAAATCTTTTGCCGTATAAATACTGTTTTTACCACTATATTTTTGTGGTGGTAAATGTGGATAACTGTATAATAACTTCAAGTTTATTTAAATTTGATTTGTAGTTTAGACAACCCTAAGCATCACCTGGTTTTGAGTAGAAAGATACTAAGTTTTGAGTTAGACCTCGACTTTATATTGATTGCCCTGCGGTCGCCACTGCGCGATTACCGCCTTTGTTACCATATTAACAAAGAATTGCACACCGATTTTAGGAAAACGGCCGATTACTGCCTGCCTTTGTTTGGCGGTGCCGAACCGATGCAGTTTTCGCAGTATGTGTACAACATCGAAGCTTCTGAAACCGAATTTTATATCATTGCCAACCACGGCCTAACCGGATGCCTGATCCCCGAAATGGGCAGCACCAATTATTTTTTGCTGATTAAAAACCATTTTGACGACGAAGACCTGGAAAATGTGTTGCTGAGGTTGAAAAAGATAGCATTCATCGAGTCGGTAAAGCAAATTGACCCTAAAAACATCAAATCTCATGAAAACCTGTTGTTTTAAAC
>NZ_CALMAT010000048.1:60502-61137 GCF_937859865.1 uncultured Mucilaginibacter sp. | reverse complement strand
GCTCGCAGGTTACCGCAAGTGTTGGGCCTGCCACCCGCGCCGCTTCTTTAGGCTTGGTAAGCAAGTTAAAAAAGATGGCAATTGCCGATGCAAAATCACCTTTACACGGACAAAAAGAAGATGATTTGGTTGCTGAAAACGGACGTATCGTTATCAGAACAAAAACGGAAACCGGAGATGCGTACACGGATATTTTAAAACGCCAAAATTTGCAGGATTTGCAGGCACAAGCTGCCACTAAAGTTTCTACCCGGCAGCAAACGGAATCAAACCCGGCAGCGGGAGGAAGCCCGGAAGCGGAGATTGAAGAAGAAAGCAAAGGAAACCCTTTTGTTCAGGTTGATGAAAAAATAGACCGTAAACCATTTACTTTTCATTCTTTCGGGGCACATTTTGTTAAAGTTTTGGTTGATCCTGATCTGGGTATGGTTCACGTGGACAAAGCAGTAGCAGTGATGGACGTTGGAACTATCATGAACATGAAAACGGCCATCAACCAAATTATGGGCGGGATGATTTTCGGGATTGGTATGGCTTTAATGGAAGAAACCATTTACGACCCAAACCGCGGGCGGCCGGTAACCAAAGATTTGGCCAACTATTTAGTTCCGGTTCATGCAGATATGCCGGAGTTT
>NZ_CALMAT010000048.1:42971-60492 GCF_937859865.1 uncultured Mucilaginibacter sp. | reverse complement strand
GCCATCAACAATGCCATTTATCATGCTACAGGGAAACGGGTACGCGAACTGCCGGTAACACCAGACAAACTTTTATAAGGTAAAAGAAGCATCTCTGCGTTTGGTTTTCCTGCCGGAAATGCTTCTTTTACCACCTTAAATTCATAAAAAAACCATGTCCGAACTGCAACGCTTGTTAACCGCTTATGATCGTCAACGCGAAACCGGAAACCCTTGTGCCTTGGCTACCGTTACCGAAGTAGAAGGCTCGTCTTACCGAAGGCCGGGCGCACGGATGCTGGTAACCGATGACGGCCATTTAACCGGAAGCATCAGTGGTGGTTGTTTGGAAGGTGATGCTCTGCGAAGGGCGCGACGCGTGATGCTGACCGGAAAAAGCGAAACGATCATCTACGACAGCACTGATATTGAAGAAGATTTGCAGCACGGCGCACAGTTGGGCTGCGAAGGAACAATTCATATTCTGCTGGAATCTATTGATTATGCTGACCCAAATAACCCAATTGAGTTGTTGCGGAAAACTTCTCGCCAGGACCAGCAAGTAGTTTTAATCACCATTTTAGATGCTAAAAACAGCATTAGTAATTTGTGCGGTAAACGTGTTTTGCTTACTGATTTCAATCAACAAAAATTAAATTTAACCGGAAACGAAACAACAGACCAGTTTATTTTAAAAGATGCGCTGGAAGTTTTTCAATCTGGCCAGTCTTTAACAAAAGATTATTTGGCAGGCGAAGAAAACCTCCGCTTGTTTCTCGAAGTAATTTTGCCTGTGCCGCAATTAACCGTTTTTGGAGCCGGAAACGATGCGCAGCCTTTGGTTAAATTGGCAACAGGTCTCGGTTGGCGCATTCATATTATTGATGGGCGAACACCGCAGGCAACCGTACAGCGTTTTCCGGAAGCAGAAACGGTAGAAGTTGTCAAGTTAACTGATTTGCAAAAGCATAGATTTTTGCCGGGTTACGAGGTTTTGATAAGCCTCAATTAGCATTATGATTTTGCAGTGCTGCAACAACTGGTTTCTTTTGGCCCGGTAACTTATATCGGTATTTTAGGGCCGCGTAAAAAAACAGACCGCTTGCTGGACGATCTTCAAAAAGCAGGGAGTAATTTAAGCGAAGCAGAAAGCGAACGTTTGCATGGCCCGGTTGGCTTAAACATTGGTGCAGAAACTGCCGAAGAAATTGCGGTTGCCATCATGGCCGAACTGTTGGCCGTAAAACATCAAAGCAAAGCAGGTTTCCTACGTGATTTGAACGGCCCGATCCACAACCGTAAATCTATTGCCGCTTCTACACTTTGAACACTTCGGCAACCCCAAAACCTGATCCTGAAATTGCAGTTATTGTCCTTGCTGCCGGTTCATCTTCCCGTTTAGGAAAACCAAAGCAACTGCTTCATTATCAAAACGAAACCTTAATAAAACACGCGGTAAAAATAGCATTATCCGTTTCGCCAAAAGCGGTAATTGTGGTAAGCGGGTTTTTGCACGAAGAACTGGTGGACGAAGTAGAAATCGAAGATTTAGTTCAACTCATCCATAACCCGGATTGGCAGCAAGGAATCGGTTCTTCCATCCGTGCCGGCATCAATGCACTCAGCCATCATCCCGGTTTTTTAAAAGTTGATGCTGCTTTGATTTTGCTTTGCGATCAGCCTTTGATCAACACACAGCATTTGCAACGCCTGCTTGCCCAATTTTATACCGATAAAAGAAGCATGGTTGTGGCAACCGGTTATGCGGAAACCCAGGGCGTTCCGGCTATTTTTGACCGTGCCTTGTTTCCTGTCCTGCAAAACCTGCCACCGGAAAAAGGCGCACAATGGTTGTTTAAGGCGCATCAAAACAATGTTGCTGTTATCCCTTTTGAAGGTGCGGCAATTGATGTTGACACGGAAGAAGACTACCGACTTTTGCTTGCTTTAATCATCAAGCCGCAACCCTGATCTAATTTTACCGGATAACGCCGCTACCCGGCAAAGCAGTGGTGTTATCGGCAACAGAAAGCACGCTGTCCACTACAAAATTACTGACGCCGCGCCAAGGCAAGGTGCCGATATATTCCTTGTAATGCAACTGCACCAATTTGCCGCCGGACGTTTCTAACTGGTTTGCAATCCGTTGATCTGTAATCGAAAACATAAACTCGTTGGAGGAAATAGAACCTTGGTTAGCACCGGAACGGATGCCAGTTTGGATCAGCCGGCCTTCATTCGTTTTAAAAATATAGCCTTTTTTAACGATGTAATTTAATTCGCCTGCCTTTACGCCTTCGCCAAAAACAAAGAAATAGCGATAGTAAATAAAACCTGCTATCAAAAGGATCAAAACAATAGAAATAATAGTTACCGGTCGTTTCATAATTCACTGATTTTTTACTGCTAAAAGAAGCATTAATGTTTAAATATTCATCTTAAAAACTCAAAATCACACCGCAAGTCCCTTCAATATTAATCCTAAAGCCTTCTTGCAGGTTTGTTGCTGTAATTTGATTTTGGCTAAGCAAATCTGTAAAAATATAATTTCCCGGCGTGGCGATATCAAACTGGTTCAGCAAATCGTTGGTAAACTTTACTTGCAATTTCACTTCTTCGCGGTTAAAGTTAACAATAATCAGCAGCCGTTCCTGGTTTATATAGCGCAAATACGGATAAACTTTGTTGTTAAAACCGCGTTCCCATTCGTTCAAATAAAGCAAATCGTAAAAAGCTCCATTTCTGATCGCCTCATGTTCTGCGGTGATTTTTAACAAGTTACTGTAAAAAGTACGTAGGGCTTTTTGTCCTTTGGAGAGTTTTGCGCCGTCCATTTTCCCGCCGTTCAGCCATTTCAAATGTTCGGGCATACTGCAATAATCAAAAATAGAAGTGCGGCCATCGCTGGAAGAAAAACCAGTTGTGCCTTCAGCCGGTTCGCCCACTTCCTGTCCATTGTAAACCATCACCGGCCCTTGCGATAGGGTTGCCGAAACAATCATCGCCGGTAACGCTGTCCATGGATTTCCTGCAAAATGGCCGGAAGTAATCCGTACTTCGTCATGGTTTTCCAAAAAACGCAGCATGTGTTCGGTAAAACCGTTGTGCTGATGCTGCCATTGGTCGCGTATTTCGTACACGTTGGCTTCGTACTCGTTCCGCATTAGTTTTTTCAGCGTATCGTACAAACCAACTTTATCGTACAAATAATCAAATTTCCCGTCAAAAATGTACCGGCCGTAATCCTGCGGGTTGTAAGCTTCAGCAATAAAAATAAGGTTTGGATATGCTTCTTTTACCTGTGTAATTGCCCAGTTCCAAAATGCTACCGGCACCATTTCCACCATATCACAACGGAAACCATCCACGCCTTTTGCCGCCCAAAACAACAAAATGTCGCGCAGTTTAAACCACAAAGGCGGGATTGGGTCGAAGTAAGTTTGCCTTCCGTTTACATAATCTACGCCATAATTTAGTTTGATGGTTTCGTACCAATCGTTGATGGAAGGTGCTTCGTAAAACACATCGTTGCCTGTTGCCTTTGCCGGAAACTCGTTGAACGTGCCATCTTTCAGCACGTTTTTAAATTCTGTTCCGCCCGGGTTTGCATCTCCCGGAACCCAAAACTTTTTGCCCGGCAAATAATAAAAATCGTTTTGCGGACTAAAAGCTTTTGTGTTGTCGTCCTGTTCGCCAATATCAATTACGCCTTCCGGTTTTGCATCAGATTGATAGGTGCGCGCAACATGGTTCGGGATAAAATCAATAATGGCTTTTAACCCGTTTTGATGCGTCCGTTCCAGCAGCGCCTCAAATTCCTGCATCCGGTTTTTCACGTCAACCGCCAAATCGGGGTCAACATCGTAATAATCTTTGATGGCATATGGCGAACCCGCACGCCCTTTTACAACATCCGGGTCGTCTAATTTTATGGCATAATAAGAATAATCGGTCATGGTTGCATGTTCAATCACACCCGTAAACCAAACATGCGAAAAACTCATTTTCCGGATTTCTTCAAGCGCGAGGTCATTGATGTCGTTGAATTTGCCGCAGCCGTTTTCTTCAATCGAACCATAATATTTATTGGTTGGGTTTTGATTGCCAAAAAGGCGGACCAACAACTGATAGATCAGCAATTTGTGGCCGTTTTGCTGCGGGTTTTGGATTGATGCGTCCATGTTATAAGTAGTAAACCATACTGTTTTTAGGGCGATAAAAACAGTATGCGGTGAATCAGGATTTATTGACAATAACCTGCTGCATAGCAGAAATGTTCTGTTCCTGATCGTAAACTTGAACTTTTACTTCCCGGTTAGATTTATTGCTGATTTCTACACGATCTGCATAAACTTGGATGTTTAATAAAACCTGTCTGAAGTTGATCTGGAACGAAAAGCTTGTCCATTTTTCGGGCAGAAATGGGTTGAAGTGCAAGGTTCCGTTTTTTACACGCATCCCGCCAAATCCTTCTACCACGGCCATCCAGGTTCCGGCCATCGAAGTAATGTGGCAGCCATCGCAGGTATCGTTGTTGTAATTGTCCAGGTCCAGGCGGGAAGTTCGGAGATAAAACTCGTAAGCCCGTTGCTGGTCGCCTAATTTTGCCGCTAAAATCGCATGGACACAAGGCGAAAGCGACGATTCATGCACCGTTCGCGCTTCGTAAAAATTAAAGTTCCGGCGGATGGTTTCCAAATCATACCGATCCTGAAAGAAATAAATGCCTTGCAAAACATCAGCTTGTTTGATAAAGCAGGAGCGGAGGATGCGGTCCCAGCTCCATTTCTGGTTGAGCGGGCGTTCGCTTTCGGGCAAATCTTTTACCAAAATTTGTTCTTTGTCCAAGTAATTGTCCTGTTGCATAAAAACCTGGTTCACTTCATCAAAAGGGAAATAAAGCTGACCGGCAATTTTATCAAACAGCGATGCTTCTTTTACCGCATCAAAATTGGTCTTGGTAAAAATTTCCGCCAGCCTTTCCGGGTTTTGTTTTTGAACGATTTCTATCGCTTCCAACACATATTTTAAACACCAGGCCGCAATGGTATTGGTGTACCAGTTGTTGTTGATGTTGTTTTCGTACTCGTTCGGGCCGGTTACGCCAAGCATCACATATTGCTGCCTAACCTCCGACCAATTTACGCGTTGCGCCCAAAATCGTGCAATGCCAATTAAAACTTCTAAACCATTTGAAGCGAGATAAGCCGCATCGCCGGTATAATTTATGTAGTTAAAAATTGCATAAGCAATCGCGCCGTTGCGGTGGATTTCCTCAAACGTAATTTCCCATTCGTTGTGGCATTCCTCGCCGTTCATCGTAACCATTGGGTAAAGCGCGGCGCCATTTTTAAAACCTAATTTCTCGGCGTTTTCTATCGCTTTTTGCAACTGGTCGTAGCGGTAAACCAACAAGTTGCGCGCCACTTCCTGCCCGGCAGTTGCCAGGTAAAAAGGAATACAATACGCTTCTGTGTCCCAATACGTTGAGCCACCGTACTTTTCTCCGGTAAAACCTTTTGGACCGATATTTAAGCGTGCATCTTTGCCGGTATAGGTTTGTTCCAATTGAAGAATATTAAAGCGGATGGCTTGTTGTGCGGCTACGTCGCCTTCAATTTTAATATCGTTCATTTCCCATTTTTCGGCCCAGACTTCGGCTTGTTCTTGCAGCATTCGGCCGAAACCTTTTTCGCTGATTCGTTTTAAAGTTTCAGCAGTGCGTGTTTGTAGTTCTCCTTCGGGATGATTGAACGACGATAAGTTGGCCGCGTATTTATAAAGCGTTATCGTTTGTGCTTCTTTTACCGGTGTTTTTATTTCGAGGCCAGTAAATTTTTCGCGTTCTATTTGTGTTGGTTGGAGTTGAACAGGCTGATCATCCAACGAAACCGTAATCTGCATTCCGGTACAAACCACAAAACCAGTTTTTTTGGTGCGCATTTCTACAAAGCTTCCGTTTTCGTAAAAACCTTTTGCGGTTTCGTCCCAAAACTTTTCTTCGTAGTTGGAATCCTGGTTGCTTACATCGCCATTGATAAAAGGCGTCAAAGTAATTTCGCCCGAAAAATTAACAGGCGTTAAAGCGTAACGGACGGCACCGCATTCATCATCAACCAAACTGCAAAAACGTGTTGCCTGCACTTTTACAATTTTGCCCGATGCTGTTTTTGCTTCAAATTTCCGTTCCAGATAACCTTGCTGCATGTTCAGTTCCCGCCGGAAAGAAGATACTTCACATTTGGCTAAATCCAAAACTTCGCCGTCAATTTTGATTTCAATTCCGGCCCATTCCGCAGCGTTTAAAACTTTGGCAAAGTATTCGGGGTAGCCGTTTTTCCACCAGCCAACGCGGGTTTTATCAGGATAATAAACACCGGCAACATAGTTTCCCGGCAAAGTTTTGCCGGTATAAGTTTCTTCAAAGTTGGCGCGCTGGCCCATCCGGCCGTTGCCCAAACTGAAAATGCTTTCCGAGATTTCGTGATTCTCGGCATCAAAGTTTTGTTCAATAATTTTCCACTCGTGTAACTGTAAATATTGCTTCATGCTTCTTTTATACGGCTTTTAATTTTTCGAGGTTCATTTCGCTTAAACCGGAAACAACCAGGTTTGCTTTGCTTAAAATTTCTGGCGAACCGATACCGACAACTTTCATTCCGCCGGCCAAAGCTGCTTCTACGCCGGCAATGGCATCTTCAAAAACCACACAAAATTTCGGGTCAACTTGCACGGCTTCGGCGCCTTTTAAAAAAACTTCGGGGTCTGGTTTTGCTTTGGAAACGTGGTTGCCATCAATAACGGCGTCAAAAAAAGAAGTCAATCCGGTTTTATCCAAAATAATCCCGGCGTTTTTACTGGCCGAGCCCAATGCTGTTTTTATGCCTGCATTTTTTACCAGTTGCAAAAATTCTTTGGCGCCCGGCAAAACTTCGTCAGGCTTCATTTTGCTGATCATTTCGGTGTACCATTCGTTTTTGCGGCTGGCCAATTCGTGTTGTTCAGCTTCGGTTTTGGTTACGTTTCCGATTTCCAGAATGATTTCTAAAGACCGCACCCGGCTTACACCTTTCAGCCTTTCATTGTCGTGCAAAGTAAAGTTAATGCCCAGCTCATCGGCTAAACGTTTCCAGGATTTAAAATGATAAATGGCTGTATCTACAATTACGCCGTCGAGGTCAAAAATACAAGCTTTTACGTCCATGCTTTTTTTACAGGATAAAAATGGATAAAATTTTCATAAAAAACCGGATGGCGCGCTTATTAGCACAACACCCGGAAAATTATTTTCAAGGCCGAAATAAAAATTTATAAGTTTTTGTTTACCTGATAGTGGTTCAATTTAGCTTCGATAGCGGCGTTCTGGTTGCCCGAATAGGTTCCGTAAGCACTTACCAGCGTTCCTTTAATGTTATATTTTTCAGAAGAAATGCCATACAAAATAGACATATCGGATGGGTTGGTCATCCCTTCAAAACGGTGAAATTCATCAATTTCAAATTCATCCGCTGTCATATCTATATGCTTTTCCCGGCATTGCATCCGGTCTTGGTCAACGTTAAAATCTTCCGTATAACCACGTGAGATCAAATCGTTTAAGGCATCTAATAATGTTTCGTAATTTTTCATGTTATTATCGGTTTAGGTACAAAGTTATGGCTAAAAGGGTTACAACAAAGCGTCGTTGTCGCGGATCTCGTTTCGGGCCGATTTAAAATTAAGGTCAATTTCTTTGTCAATGGCATCTTTTAAATGGCTTTCTTTATTCTTGATATAAGTTGCATTGGCATCATGGTTTTTGGTAATCAAATCCAAAACGCGGTCTTTTTCGTGCTTGATTGCTTCTGCCGATTCTTTGACTGGGTACAAAGAATAAACGGTAAGCGCAAAGTAATTGCCATGGTCTGCCAGGTAAACTTCTTCTTTCGGATGGACTGTTGTATATTTTAAAGATTCGATGTTGCCGGAATAAGGAACCGTGTAAAGGGCATAATAAAGCGTTACAAAATCGCTGGTAAGGTTGCTGGTGAGGTTTGGCCCCAAGATATCGGCAGCCACGCTTTTCTCGAAACTAAACTCCTGGTTTTGCACGCTGATGTCCGAAGTTGTGATCTTGAAATCATTAAAATCATATTTACTTGCAAAATCGTCGTAAACATCTTTTTTGATCTTTTTCAGGTCGCCTTCGTCCAAACTGTTCGAAAGCCTTAACGCTTTGACCATTTCCGGTAGCTTCCGCAGGTTTTCATTGTATGTTTCATCCAAACGGTGTTCAAATAATGCAAATTTTGGTACAGTCATCACTTTAAGGTTTAAACTTCGTGTATAAATTCTTTAACTTATTTTTTAACTTGTTAAACAATATTATGTTTTAGATTGGATTTTTTTATTTATGCTTGGCTTGCATATATTTACAAACATCCAGCGTTTATATAAGTTTACATTTCTGTTACAACTGTGGCAGACAAAAAAACACCGATAAAAGAAGCATCCTGTTTGTTGCCGGAAAAAGAAACGCAATCTCCGGCAACGGCAGCTAAAAAAACAAAATATGCATTTAAACGAATTTACAAAACATCCGAGGATCGTGATTATTGGCGGCGGTTTTGGCGGAATACAATTGGCCAAAACGTTAAAAAATTTAGATGCCGAAATATTGTTGATAGACAGGCATAATTACCACACGTTCCAGCCCTTGCTTTATCAGGTTGCAACCGGAAGTTTGCAGGCAGAATCTGTTTGTTTTCCGTTGCGGAAAATCTTTCACCGCCAAAAAAACCTGACTGTTATTTATGCCAACGTAAAAGGCGTTGATGCGGCCAATAACACGATCAGCACCAGTGATGGCGATGTTTGTTACGATTATTTGGTGCTTGCAACCGGCTCTAACACCAATTTTTTTGGAAACGAGCAGATGGAGCATTATACCATGCCGATGAAAAACGTAACCGAAGCGCTAAACCTGCGAAGCCAAATGCTGCAAAACCTGGAAGCTGCTTTTTTAGAACAAGACCCGGAAAAAAAACAGGCTATGTTAAATTTTGTGATTGTAGGCGGCGGGCCAACTGGCGTAGAACTTTCCGGTGCCATTGCCGAGTTTAGGAACCATATTTTGGAAATGGATTACCCGATCCATCAAAAAGAAATGATGCGGGTTGTTTTGATTGAAGGGAAAAAAGAACTGCTGGCCGCGATGTCCGAACAGGCTTCGGTAGAAGCAAAAACCAACCTGACCAAAATGGGCGTGGAGATCAGCAACGATGTACACGTTAAAAGTTATGATGGAAATTTGTTGACCATTGACAACGGCCAAACGATCTATACCAAAAACGTAATCTGGGCTGCCGGTGTAATGGGCGAGTTGCCGGGTGGCTTTTCTCCGAAGGTTTTGACAAGGGGGAACCGTTTGCAGGTTGACGAGTTTAACCGTGTTGCCGGTTTGAACAATGTTTTTGCCATTGGCGATGCTGCTGCACAAATTACTTCACAATATCCGCAAGGTCTTCCTGGTGTGGCACCGGTTGCCATGCAGCACGGAGAGCGATTGGGCAAAAACTTGATAAGCCTGCTAAAAGGGGAAGAAATGAAACCGTTTGTTTATAAAGATAAAGGCGCATTGGCCACCATCGGCAGGAACAAAGCCGTGGCCGATTTGGGCAAGCTGCACCTGCACGGCTTTATTGCCTGGCTGATCTGGATTTTTGTGCACTTAATGTCCCTGGTCGGGTTTACAAACCGGCTCATCGTGTTTTTAAGTTGGGCAACTACCTATTTTACTTATAATGGCGGAAATAGGCTGATCATCAGGCGCTTCAATGCCAAGGAAATGAAAGTTGAAACGGATGCCGATTAAGGCCAGATGCTTCTTTTATCGGTATAAATTTGGTCTCGGGATAAGTTTTTCAGGCCAATTTTATAGGCATAAAAACAGTATCAATATTTAAAAGGTTTGTGCAGGAGTTTTCTTCTTCTGCACAAATCCCTCAACAAAAATAAAATCAGGAACGTGGTTTAAAGCCTTCAAATTCCATCATCTTCCGGGTTTCGTTTTCAGGGATGGAAACGGACCTGTAAGTTTTATAATCATAATGGATGCACACGGTTTGGCCGGTTGTGCAAACCTGTTCTTCGCCCGTTTCTGTCATTTTCACAATCACATAATCCACATCAAAACTGCTGTTGCCAATCCTTGAAGTGCGGACGTAACAAAAAATCTGGTCGCCTAATTTTAAAGGTTTCAGGTAACTGATTTCTGATTTCCCCAAAATCAGGTTCGTGTCGTCCCAGTTCCATTGGATGATTTCTTTAAAGTAATCCGTCCGGGCAATCTCAAAAAAAGTTAAGTAAACGGCATTGTTTACATGGCCAAAAGCATCCAGGTCAGAAAAACGGATGTTGATCGGGGTTTTAAATTTGTAATTAGCAGTAATTTCGCGCATTTTCAGTCAGTTTGTCTTTTAAAAAATAACATTAACGCCATTCTGTCATTAAACAGCCTTTGTTTTGCTAATGGTATTGTGTTTGAATAATGGTTTTTCAGAAGTTAAATAAACAAAAAATAAAACCTATAAAAAAATGACACTCGTAAAATTTAACCCTGCAAAAAATGCATCATCTGTTAACCCATGGTTTACTGATGTTTTTGAATCTGTTTTTAACGATTCTTTGATGACCGATCGTTTGGTGAGCCGTGTTCCGGCCGTAAACATTGCTGAAACAGAAGCTGATTTCCAAATTGAATTGGCCGTACCGGGCATGCAAAAAGAAGATTTTAAAATTGCGGTTGATAAAAATGTTTTGACCATCAACGCAGAGAAAAAAAGCGAACAAACAGAAGGCAAAAAATATAGTAAACGCGAGTACAACTATACTTCTTTTGTACGGTCGTTTACTTTGCCTGATACCATTGACCACAGCAAAATTGAAGCAGCTTATACCGATGGTATTTTAAAACTGACAATTGCCAAAAAAGAAGAAGCAAAAGTACAGTCAAGAGAAATCGCTGTAAAATAACCATAGCATTATAGTTTTTTAGTTGGTTTATAGTTTAGTTTGATGAAAGGGTTTGCGGCCATGCTGCAAGCCCTTTTTTGTTTTAACAATATTTAAAATGAAATTACTTTTGAAGTACGTGTTCTATTCGATATAAGAAAAAATGCAATGCTTCTTTTATCGCATAAAAATTAGTACCTGTACCAGCCTAAACAAATCACATCCCTTTGTTTGCCGGTTTTTTATGCGATAAAAGAAGCATTAAAACTTTATTAAATAAATTTTAACAGGTTTTAGCTGTTGAAAAATAATTGTAGTTTGGATTAATAAAATTAAACATTAAAAAAATATTGATGTTTATGTAAAAAACCAACTTCAATAGAAATGAAAAAAACAAAATTAGTTATGCTTGCGCTTGCTGCATCGTTCAGCTTGGCGGCTTGCAATTCAAAATCAAACACTGGAGGCTCTGATACAGGTTCCGGTGCGTCATCTACCTCGTCAACCGATACCAGCAGTACTTCTTCTACCACGTCTGGCGGTGCCGGTACAGGTGCAGGTTCTGGTACAGGTTCAACCAATGGCGGCTCAGGAGCTGGTGGCTCTACCACAACCGGAACTGGGGCAGGTGCTGGCTCAACCTCAACCGGCTCTTCAAACAGTTCAGGCGGAACAGGGACTTCAGGAACAGGTACAGGATCAGGAACTGGTTCTGGTACAAGCGGTTCTGGGTCTGGTACAAGCGGTTCAGGTTCTGGTAGTTCAGGCGGTGGCTCAGGATCAGGCGGTGGTTCAGGATCAGGCGGTGGCTCTGGCAGTGGCAGCTAAGTCGCAAAACCTTGTTAAAGAAATGTTTAGTGAAAATCGGGCCTGGCAACAGGCCCTTTTTTTATGGCCGAAAACCAGCGTAAAGCTTAAAAAAGCAAGTCGAAATTGTATTTTAACTGCCGGTACAAATCCCTAACTAAAACAACAAAGATGTTTCTGCTTTGTGTCCAGTTGCTCCGGCTCATGGTGCTTGGTTCTGCTGCCGAATTTATTTGCTTGAACAAAGCTTTGTATTGATCATAAAACAAACCTTTCCCTTTGTTTTTGATAAAGGCTACGCACATTTTGTATTCGGTTTTGTCGCCTTTCAAACCTTCGGCATAACGCCCAAACTTCTCTAAAAACGTACTGCGCCGCAAATGTGGATGGTCGCTGTAGTAATATATTTTTTTATAATTGGTAAACCAGGGCTTGATCAGCATTTGCGAATAACCTTTTTTGTAAGGTTTTAAATACGGATACCTGAGGTAAGCGTAAAAGCGCACCAAATCCAATCCTGCGTTTTCTTCCATCATTTCTAAAGCGTCCGAAAAATGACCGCTAAAAGAAGCATCCGGCTCAAAATCTTCCTGAACGTATAAGGTGTAAGGCTTTGTTATGGCATCCTGGCCTTTGTTGATGTTGTTGCCCAAGCCTTTGTTTTGCGCCGTAGTAATCAATTTAAAATCAAAACGCTTCTGCAGTTTTTTTAACGCATCCAAATGTGCCTGCATACTGCCGTCATCAGAAATCACAATTTCACCAAAAAAACAATTTTGATTGTGGAAAGTATTGAGCAAATTTTCTAAAGACTGGCTTCTGTTATAATGCGTAACCAACAAAGAAACCTGGCGGAAATGAAAGGCCATATATTAATTTTTATGCGATAAAAGAAGCATTCCAAGTTTTGATACAATTACCGCCATCTTAAAAAGACCCGGCTTTAACCAAAAAAGGCAAACCAGGATTTTTTACGTGTAAAAGCAGTTTAAGTTTAGATTACAGGTTTAAAAATTTTTGGTTTTTAGTTTGAACTTAAAGAACACGCAAATCAAATCAAACTAAAATTGATGTTGATGAAAAAACAGGGGTAAAAGAAGCATTGCAAGTTTTAACAGCAATTGCCGCTAATCTTTAAACTGCAGTTTCAAACGCTCCAAACGGTTGATAACCTGGCCGATTTTTTCCTGCTCAGTTTTAATGATTTTTTTGCGGAGGTAAAACGTTACAAACGCCATCCAGCCGATAAATGCAAAATAGGCCAATATTTCGACCAGCAGCGGCACCGATCGAAGTATTTCGATCAAAAACAAGCCAAGGCCAATGCTCAACAAAACAGAATAAACATACAGCATTTTTCCGTTCATGCGGTTGCGGCCTTTTTGGTATTCTTTCAGTTTTTGCAGGTAAATGTTTACTTCAACTGTCGGGTCGTGCGAAGCAATCAACCGGTAATCCCGGTACATCAATACGGCGTAAATTAAAATAGTGCCCATCGTGATAAAAATACCCGCATAAGTAAGCCAGGAATTGAACAGGAAAAACAGGAACAGCACGATCATGAAAACGAAAGTTGCCGCCATCATCAGGATGGAAACCAGGAGTTTTTGCTGGAGCGACTGCGTACCTTTTTTTACTTGTTTTAATAAAACGTCTGCCGTTATCTGCTCTTTTTGAGGTTGCGTAACCCACATCGAGCTTAGTTCTTCAAAGTTTTTCATAATGGTTGTACAGCTCGGTTAATTTTGATTTGATGCGATGGATTTTTACGCGCAAATTCCCTTCCGAAATGCCTGATATTTCGGCAATCTCCGGGTATGGCACTTCATCCAACACCATCGTAATAATAATTCTTTCAGATTCTTCCAGTTTGGCAATGCATTGGTACAGCAGGTCAACCTCTTCTTTTTTTCCGGACACTTCTTCGGGTTCGTTCTCTGCTATAAACGGTGTCAGTTCGTCTTTAGCCTGTCGTTTTTCCGATCGCAAATAAGTCAGGCAGGTATTTACGGCAATCCGGTAAATCCAGGTCGAGATCATGGACTGGTTGCGAAACTTATCCAGGTTTTGCCAAACTTTGAGAAAAGTTTCCTGCATCAAATCATTTGCGGCCGCACTATCGGCAGTGTAACTGTAGCACAACCGGTAAATGCGTTTGGAGTTGGCCTCAAAAATTTCCCTGAAAGCGCTGTCTTTAGTTTTCACCTGAATTGTGGCTGGTTTAGGTTGAGACCCGGCTTATTACAATATGTTACAGTACAAACTGTTTTTTCTCAAACCAGTAAATTTCCGCTTCGGCTTCCGTCAGCATCGCTTCATACAAAAGCCCGTAATCGTATTGCAGGTCTTCATCCAACTTCAAAATGCCGGCTTTTAACTTCTCCACAAAACGATAAAAAATATTGCGCAAGGGTTTGTACTGCGTATGGTAGTTTACATAGTTGATGTAGTTATGGCAAAAATGCAGCAGCAGTTCGGTGCTAACCATTTCGTTGGCAGCATAACGCATCTGGTTGTTCATTTGCGTGGCAATTTTTCGTACTGTTTTTACCACCAAAAAATTGGTGCCGCTTATTTTTTTAAACTGTAGATCCATTTCTTCCTTGTATTCTTGGATAAACAAATCGTGGTCATCAGCCCGGAACAATAAATAGGTAAGCAGTTCTTTGTTCTCTTTTTTGAAACGCGCTAAACGTAAACAAAGCGCCAGTAATTCGTTGCTGTTTAATTGCTGCAATTCTTTTTTTAGATCAGAAGAACGGTAAACGGTAGCCATGTCAGGAAATATTTCAACAAAATAGTAATTTATTGTAGTTTTAGCATTTACGTATTTTCTGAATGGCAAAAAGCAAACTTACTTTATACATCTTTTTAGCGCTAATCGGCGGGATTTTGGCCGGTTATCTTTATAATGTTAAAACGATCAGCCCTTACAATAATAAAATTTACCAGGCTGAAACACAAGTCAAAGCAATCCAGCTCCAAATGCTGGCTATAAAAGATACCAGTTCTGCCGCTTATCAAACTTTAAAAACGCAAAAAGCGGCACAAAACAGTATCCGAAAAGAGAACGACATCATTCGCGAAAGCAAGCTGGAATATTTTACGATGCTGAGCGATATTTTTTTACGGCTCATAAAAATGATTGTGGCGCCGCTTGTTTTTACAACATTGGTGGTTGGCGTGGCCAAAGTTGGCGATATCAAAGCGGTTGGAAGGATTGGCGGGAAAACAATGCTTTGGTTTCTCTCGGCCACACTGGTTTCGTTATTGCTGGGGATGGTTTTGGTGAACTTTTTTCAGCCGGGAAAATCCATGCACTTGTCTTTGCCCGATGAACACTTGCAATCCGGGATCCAAAAAACAGCTTTATCGCTCAAAGATTTCCTGGCACACGTTTTTCCAAGAAGTTTTGTGGAAGCGATGGCCAATAATGAGATTTTGCAGATCGTGGTTTTCTCGCTGTTTTTTGGCGTGGCCACGGCTGCCATTGGCGAAAAAGGAAATATTATTATTAAAGCGATGGATGCAATTGCGCACGTCATCCTCAAAATCACTTCTTATGTAATGTACGTGGCGCCGCTTGCTGTTTTTGGCGCGATGACAGCGATTGTGGCCAAACAAGGTTTAAGCGTGATTGCAACGTATGCTGTTTTTATCAGTGAATTTTATTTCGCTTTAATCGTTTTATGGCTGGTTTTGGTGCTGGCCGGGTTTACCGTTCTTAAAAAGCGCGTGTTCACTTTGGTTAATTATTTAAAGGATGCAATGCTGATCGCTTTTAGCACTTCTACCAGCGAAGCCGCTTACCCACGGACTCTGATCGAGTTGGAACGTTTTGGCTGTAAAGACAAGATCGTAAGTTTTGTACTGCCTTTGGGTTATTCTTTTAACCTGGATGGCTCGATGATGTACATGACGTTTGCCTCGCTTTTTTTGGCGCAATCCTACAATATCCATTTGTCTTTTCAGCAACAATTGTCTATGCTTTTAGTGCTGATGCTGACGAGTAAAGGTGTGGCCGGTGTGCCGCGTGCCTCATTGGTGGTGATTGCCGGAACGATTGCCAGTTTTAACATTCCCGAGGCTGGCCTGGCATTGTTAATTGGTATTGACCCGCTGCTGGATATGGGCCGTTCTGCAACCAATGTTTTGGGCAACGCGATGGCAACAGCCGTAGTGAGCAAATGGGAGGGAGAGCTGGAAGGATAAATTTAAGGGCATAAAAAAAGCATTGCCAAAAACAGCAATGCTTCTTTTATCGTGCAAAAATTGGTTTTGATTTTACTGCGTTATCGTTGCATAAACAACCACGTCGTTAAAATCATTGTCGCATCTTGGGTCTGTTCTATCCAAATCTTCAAACCCAATCAAAACTTTATTCTCTGGTGTGTAATTGATCAACACGGCGTGCTTTTTCAAATTCGGGTCAACCTCCGGGTTTAGCACCGGGTTAGAGCAAAAATGTACAGCATCGTTCACTACGGATTTTGAAGTAGGACTCCAGCCATTTTGCATCAACACAAAACCGATAGAAGTACCGGCCTCAAAAGACCCGATGTTTACTTTATCGCCCGGTTGCAAAGGCGTGTTAAGGCCAACACTTGGGAAAATATAAGTAATGGTTTTTATATCGGCAGCAGAAGCCGGCGGGTTGTTGGTTGGATAGGTATAAAAACCAAGCGCATCGCTGATCCCGGTTCCTTGTGAAACAAAGGTAATGGCCACATTGGATTTTTGTGTGATTTTAATATCCACAGAAGCAGAACTTGAAAGCAGTTCCGGGTGCGAGTTTCGCAAATCGGTATGTTCTGGCAAGGTACTGCTTAGGTAAGACACCAGGTTAGCAGAAACAACATCTTTTGTGGTTAAGTACGATGGCTCTCCTGCCGCATCATAAGTGCCTAAAGTGGTGTAACTGGTAGAGGTAAACTTTACCGGGACAGATGGGGCTACTGTAGTTTTTTTGCAGGCGCCCAGCATCAGTAAAGCAATAAAAAGTGGAGTAAGTTTTTTCATATTTTAAATAATTTACGCAAAGAAATGATGATTTGGGTTATTAAACGAAATGTTACGGATTAAAGTTTTAACAATATGTTGTGCCTTGCTTTGCCCTGCGGCTGTTTAATACAGTTTTACTTCAAAACTAATTTTTATACAACAAAATTATGCCGGTAAAAACAGTATTGCCAAAACCATTATTTTGGATAGTGGATTTTAAAGCCGAATTTTGAAACGGAAATTTTTAATTCTTCACCACCCAAAAACATGTCTGACCGTTCTAAAAAAATATTCCTGGCTTTAAGTATTGCCGTTCCTTTTATGCTGTACTGCGTTTATTATTATGGCATGATGATCAGCAACGCGCCTTTTAAATTTTCGGAGTTTGAGTCGTTGGATTTTAAATACGGCGAAGGCAACAACCTCAACAACCAATACGACTCAAAAACCGGCAGGTACCAATACGTAAACAACCACGATTCTTTGGTGGTAAAAACAGTACGCCTGAACAAAGACGACCTGCTTTACCTGCACCGCAAAGCCGCCGAACTGGGCTTTTGGGATTTTCCGAAGGACATCCTGGGCGATTCGTCAATCAAAACGAACAAAAACGCTTTGCATTATCTCATTGCCTTCCATTACAAGCGCAAAAGCAAACAGGTTTTGTATGATGTGGCGTATGATGAAAACCTGAAACTGCGCGATGCCGCGGCACAAATGGCTAAAGAAATAGAACAGCGTT